>JBATMU010000388.1:0-2729 GCA_049289995.1 Rhizobiaceae bacterium
GGAGCGCCGCGGCGACTACCTCGGTGCGACCGTGCAGGTGATCCCGCACATCACCGACGAGATCAAGCACCGTATCTACGAAGCCACCAGTGGCTACGACGTCGCCCTCGTCGAGATTGGCGGCACGGTCGGCGACATCGAATCGCTGCCGTTCCTCGAGGCGATCCGCCAGATCCGCATCGAGCACGGCGCCGAGCAGGCGATCTTCATGCACCTGACGCTGGTGCCGTACATCGCCGCGGCCGGCGAACTCAAGACCAAGCCGACCCAGCATTCGGTCAAGGAACTGCGCTCCATCGGCATTGCGCCCGACATTTTGCTGGTGCGCGCCGACCGCGCCATCCCCAAGGAAGAGCGCCGCAAGTTGTCGTTGTTCTGCAATGTGCGCGAAAGTGCGGTCATCCAGGCGCTTGACGTCGCCCATATCTATGACGTGCCGCTGGCCTATCACCAGGAAGGGTTGGATTCGGAAGTGCTGGCCGCCTTCGGCATAGACCCCGCGCCAAAACCGCGCCTCGAACGCTGGCAGGAAGTCTCCGAACGGCTGCACAATCCCGAAGGCGAGGTCACCATCGCCATTGTCGGCAAATATACCGGCCTGAAGGACGCCTACAAATCGCTGACTGAGGCTTTGGCGCATGGCGGGCTGGCCAACCGGGTCAAGGTCAAGTTCGACTGGATCGAAAGCGAGATTTTCGAGCGCGAGGATCCATCGCCCTTTCTTGAAAAGGTCGATGGCATTCTGGTGCCGGGCGGCTTTGGCGAGCGCGGCGCAGAGGGCAAGATCCTTGCCGCCAAATTCGCCCGTGAGCGCAAGATTCCCTATTTCGGCATCTGTTTCGGCATGCAGATGGCCTGTATCGAAGCAGCGCGGTCGCTGGCGGGCATCGAAAAAGCCTCGTCCACGGAGTTCGGCCCAACGTCCGAACCTGTGGTTGGCCTGATGACCGAATGGCTCAAGGGCAACGCTCTGGAAACTCGCCGTGCGGCGGGCGATCTTGGCGGCACCATGCGGCTCGGCGCCTATGGCGCGCATTTGCGGCCGGGCTCAAAAATCGCTGAAATTTACGGAACCACCGAGATTTCCGAACGCCATCGCCACCGCTACGAGGTCAATGTCGACTACAAGGCGCAACTCGAAGCCTGCGGGCTGGATTTCGCCGGCATGTCGCCCGATGGCGTGCTGCCCGAAACGGTCGAGTATGCCGACCATCCCTGGTTCATCGGCGTGCAATATCACCCGGAACTCAAAAGCCGGCCGTTCGAGCCGCATCCGCTGTTTTCGAGTTTCATCGCCGCCGCCATGGAGCAATCGCGCCTGGTGTAAGGGAGGGGGAGGAATATCCCACCCCCCTTGCTATTTCTCCTTTTTGCGCCCATATGCGGGCCAAGAGGCGCATGGGCCGGTTGATCCGGCTTTTCCCGATGGAACGCGTTGCGTCCGCTTCGCCACTCGAATTCCGGGCGAAGCTCCGCACTTGCGGAGACCGGGAGCGCTTCGGGACCAATCCCAAAACGCTCGTATAACGAGAAACCCCAAGGCCCGCAGGCTCAGCTTGTCCGGGCCCCTGCGGCTTTGCTGCAGGTTTTGCCCAAGCGGCCCGCGCCGCAGAAAGACTGCAACTTGACCCATTCTGAAAACACCGCTGCCGTTGACGTCATCGAAGGCTTTTCCGCTCTCGGCATTTCCGGCCAGCTTCTGAAATCCACCATCGCCGCCGGTTTCACCGAACCGAAGCCCATCCAGCTGCAGGCCATTCCGCCCTTCATGGCTGGCCGTGACGTGCTCGGCATCGCCCAGACCGGTTCGGGCAAGACGGCGGCTTTTGCCCTGCCGATCCTGTCGAAAATCATCGGGCTCGGCACCAAGCGCCGCCCCAAGACCACACGTGCGCTGGTGCTGGTGCCAACCCGCGAACTGGCCGTGCAGATCGAAGACACCATCAAGATCCTCGCCAAGGGCGCCCATGTCTCGACCGCGCTGGTGCTGGGCGGCGTGTCGCGCTTCTCGCAGGTCAAGAAGATCGCCCCGGGCGTTGATATCGTCATTGCCACGCCGGGCCGCCTGCTCGACCTGTTGAAGGCCAATGACATCGTCTTGTCCGACACGACATTCCTGGTGCTCGACGAAGCCGACCGCATGCTCGACATGGGCTTCATCAATGACGTGCGGCGCATCGCCAAATCCACCCATGCCGCCCGCCAGACCACGCTGTTTTCGGCCACCATGCCCGAAGAAATCGAAAAGCTTGCCGACACCTTGATGCATGGCCCGGTGCGCGTCTCCGTCGCCCAGCAGGGCACCACGGCGGCTGAAATCAGCCAGGGCATCATCATGGCCCGCCTCAAGCAGAAGCGCCAGGTTCTGGCCAAGCTGCTGCGTGATCCGGCCATGGGCCAGGTGCTGATTTTCGCCCGCACCAAGCACGGCGCTGACCGCGTCACGCGTGATCTTGAGCGCGACGGCTTTGTCGCCGGCGTCATCCATGGCAACAAGTCGCAAAATGCCCGCCAGGCCGCGCTCAACGGTTTCCGTGACGGCTCGGTGAAGATCCTTGTCGCCACCGACATTGCCGCCCGCGGCATCGATGTGCCGGGCATCAGCCATGTCATTAATTTCGACCTTCCCGATGAAGCCGAATCCTATGTGCACCGCATCGGCCGCACCGGCCGCAATGGCATGGACGGCATTGCGCTGACCCTGTGCGATCCGGCCGAATGGCCCAAGC
>JBATMU010000389.1:0-6231 GCA_049289995.1 Rhizobiaceae bacterium
GCCCCTGTGGTGCGTGAACTGGCGAAGGACGGTGACTACGTGATCTTCCTCGGCGCGGGCAACATAACCCAATGGGCCTATGCACTGCCCAAGGACCTTGGCGGGGAAGCGGCGTGACGGCAGGCCAGAACCTCCTCGCAAAACTGGGCGATAGGTTCTCCAGCCTGCGCGGGCGCATCACGCCCGATGCGCCGATGGACGCCATTACGTGGTTCCGCGCCGGCGGGCTGGCCGAGGCGTTGTTCCAGCCAGCCGATGAAGAGGATCTTGCGGACTTCCTGCGGCTGCTGCCGGAGGAAATTCCGGTCATGCCGGTTGGCATCGGTTCGAACCTTCTGGTGCGGGAAGGCGGCATTCCCGGATTTGT
The DNA here is from genome assembly GCA_049289995.1 of Rhizobiaceae bacterium. Taxonomy (GTDB): domain Bacteria; phylum Pseudomonadota; class Alphaproteobacteria; order Rhizobiales; family Rhizobiaceae; genus JBATMU01. The sequence goes on from JBATMU010000389.1 coordinate 368, forward strand.
CGTGCGCCTGTCGGCCAAGGGATTTGGCGAGGTCAGCGCGGAGGGAAATCTGATTCGCGCTGGTGCGGCGGCCCTCGACAAGCGCGTGGCGGCGGCGGCATTTGAAGCGGGATTGGGCGGCTTTCATTTCTATCACGGCATTCCCGGTGCCGTCGGCGGGGCCTTGCGCATGAATGCCGGTGCGAATGGGGCAGAAACCAGAGACGTTCTGAAGGAAGCCTACGCCATTGACCGGCAGGGAAATCGCCATGTGCTTTCCAATGCCGACATGGGCTATTCCTATCGCCATTCGGCAGCGCCTTCGGGGCTGATCTTCACCGGCGCGCTGTTTGAAGGCGCGCCCGCTGACCGGGAGGCCATAAGGGCGGCGATGGACGCCGTGCAGACCCATCGCGAGACCGTGCAGCCGATCCGCGAAAAGACCGGCGGCTCGACCTTCAAGAACCCCGAGGGCTCGTCCGCCTGGAAGGAAATCGACAGGGCGGGCTGCCGCGGGCTGATGATCGGCGGGGCGCAGATGTCGCCCCTGCACTGCAATTTCATGATCAATACCGGCACGGCCACCGGCTATGACCTCGAATATCTCGGCGAAACCGTGCGGGCCCGGGTGCTGGAAAAATCCGGCATCAGGCTCGAATGGGAAATCAAGCGGATCGGCCGTTTCAAGCCGGGTCATGAAGTGGACGAGTTTCTGGGGCGGCTGCTTTAGGGGCGTTCGGGTTCCCGCCATTGTGCATGGCCGACTTGTTGCACCGGCGCTTTCGTGTTATTTTCTTACCAACTTGCCATCGATCAAGCACGGGTAAGAAAAATGCCGGATACCGCAACCCTTTCGTCGAAGTTCCAGATTTCAATTCCCAAATCGGTACGGGATGCTCAAGCTTGGCATGCGGGCCAGGAATTTGTTTTCCTGCCCAAAGGGGCTGGCGTGCTTCTGGTTCCGGTTCCGGATGCTGCGGAGCTTGCCGGACTGGCGAAAGGTGCTGAGCCCGAAAACTACCGCGATCGCACAGACAGATTCTGATGGTGCTGGTTGACACCTCAGCCTGGATTGAGTGGCTGACCGGGAGCACCACAGGCCAAGCTGTCGGCCAAGGAGTTCCGGCGCGCGGCCAGTGGCTTGTGCCGACGATCGTGCAGCTTGAACTGGCAAAGTGGCTGATGCGTGAAGTTGGTGAGGACAAGGCCGATCAGGTCGCCGCTTTCACGCAGATGTGTGTCGTTGTTCCGCTCAACACCCGGATTGCGCTTGCTGCTGCCGGACTTTGCAAGGCGCACAGGCTGGCGACCGCCGATGCAATTGTTTACGCGACCGCACTTGAGCATGACGCGGAACTGATGACCTGCGATGCCCATTTCAAAGCACTTCCGGGCGTCATGTATTTGCCAAAGGGCAATTCCTGAGCTGCCCGCAGTCTTTGCGTAACTGTTTCTTGCCGCTGAATGAATCCCGCCACTTGCGCCCGAATCAAACCTCTGATTCTGTCGCTTGATCGTTTCCTGTTTTGAGTCGGTGCGTGCTTGGCTTTCTGCCTTTCAGGGCGGGGGAACAACCGGAATCAATCCGTGGGCGGGGGCTCATGAAAAAAGGTCGGCAAGCATGAAGAAGAAGCACGTCGCCGTGCTGATGGGCGGTTTTTCGTCCGAGCGTCCCGTCAGCCTGTCGTCAGGCAATGCGTGTGCCGACGCGCTTGAAGCTTATGGCTATCAGGTCAGCCGCGTCGATGTCGGCCGTGACATTGCCTCGGTGCTGGCGGCGCTCAGGCCGGATGTGGCGTTCAATGCGCTGCACGGGCCGTTCGGCGAGGACGGCACGATCCAGGGGGTGCTGGAATATCTGGAAATTCCCTACACCCATTCGGGCGTCATGGCTTCGGCTCTGGCCATGAACAAGGACATGGCCAAGAAGATTGCCAAGGCGGCGGGCATTCCGGTTGCCGAATCGAAAGTGATGAACCGCCATTCCATCGGCTCGAAGCATCCGATCAAGCCGCCCTATGTGGTCAAGCCGGTCAGCGAAGGCTCAAGCTTTGGCGTTGTCATCGTCAAGGAGGATCAGCCGCATCCGCCGCAGGAGATCGGCTCGTCCAACTGGCGCTATGGCGATGTCGTCATGGTCGAGCGCTACATTTACGGGCGCGAGCTGACCTGCGCGGTGATGGGTGATGTGGCGCTCGGCGTCACGGAAATCCTTCCCGTCGGCCACAGCTTCTATGATTTCGATTCCAAATATGCCGAAGGCGGCTCAAAACACGAATGCCCGGCTAAAATTTCACCAAATATTTACCAAAAAATACAAACACTTTCCCTCAAGGCGCACCAAGCAATCGGCTGCCGCGGGGTTTCGCGTTCCGATTTCCGCTACGACGACCGTCATTCCGAAAATGGCGAAGTCATCTGGCTGGAAGTCAACACGCAACCTGGCATGACACCGACCTCGCTTGTGCCCGAACTCGCCCGGCATGCCGGGCATGATTTCGGCGAGTTTCTCGCCTGGATGGTGGAGGAAGCCTCGTGTTTGCGGTGATCGGCGGCAGCTTCGGTTGGAAGCGCACCCCTGTTGAAGGCGGTGCGGAGCCGTTTGTCATGCCACGGCTCCTGCGCCGTCCCATCCGCTTCATCACACGTTTCGCCACCGGAAATGTCGACGTTCCGCAATGGGCCAATGCCGCCGCCAATGCGGGCCTGATCGCCGCTGCCCTTGCTTTTGGAACCATCCAGGGCGGCCATGGCCCGCAAGTGGTTGCCTCGTTGGCTGGCCATTCGGGTTTCGCCATCGAGGATGTGCGCATCACCGGACACACCCAGACCTCCGAGATCGACATTCTGGGTGCGCTCGGCCTTGACGGCTGGACATCGCTGGTCGGCTTTGATGCGGAAAGCGCCCGCCAGCAAATCGCCGCCATGCCGTGGGTCAAAACGGTTTCGGTGCGCAAAACTTATCCATCGGGCCTCGATGTGAAGATCGAAGAGCGGTCGGCGCTGGCGCTTTGGCAGGATGGCGACGCTGTCAACATCATTGATGCCGAGGGCAAGGTCATTGCCCCCTATGTTGATGCCCGGTTCTCGGAATTGCCGTTGCTGACCGGCCAGGGCGCGCCGGAAGCTGCCGCCGAGCTCATGGCCCTGTTGAAATCAGCGCCCTCATTTGCATCGCAGGCTTCCGCCTTCATTCGGGTTGGCGGACGGCGCTGGGATATGCGGCTTGCCAACGGACTGACCGTCAAACTTCCTGAAACCGGCGCCGGCCGGGCGCTTGCCGATTTGGCGCGGCTCGACGCCGAAAGCGGCCTTTTGGCGCGCGATATTGCCGCCATTGATCTGAGGATCGAAGGCCAGGTTGCTGTGCGGCTGACGGGGGCGGGCGCAGCGGCGCATGACGCAGCCTTTGAAACCATGATCAAATCGACGAAAAAGAAGGACAAGCGCACGTGAACTGGCTGCAGACCGCCAAGACCGATCCGTCGCGCAAATCCGGCATCATCACCGTGCTGGATGTCGGCACGTCGAAAATCACCTGCATCATCGCGCGGCTGAAGCCTTTGGGCGACAGCCAGATCCTGAAGGGCCGCACCCATCAGATCCAGGTGATCGGCATCGGCCACCAGAAAAGCATGGGCGTGAAATCCGGGGTGATCGTCGATCTCGACCGGGCCGAACAGGCGATCCGGCTGGCCGTGGATGCCGCCGAACGCATGGCCGGTTTCACCGCCGAAACGCTGATCGTCAACATTTCGGCCGGCCGCATCCGCTCGGAAACCCATTCGGCGACCATCAACCTGGGCGGCAGCGAAGTCGATGCCGGCGATATCCGCCGCGTACTGAACGCCGGCGCGCAGCGCGCCCACGCCGCAGACCGTCAGGTCGTGCATGCGCTTCCCGTCGCCTATGCGCTCGACCAGGAGCGCGGCATTGCCGATCCCGAAGGCATGGTCGGCGAAATGCTCGGCGTGGACATGCATGTCCTGTCAGGTGATCTGGCGCCGCGCCGCAATCTCGAACTGTGCATCAACCGAGCCCATTTGTCGGTCGAGCACATGGTGGCAACGCCTTACGCGAGCGGTCTTTCGGCGCTTGTGGATGATGAGGCGGAACTGGGTGCAGCCTGCATCGACATGGGCGGCGGCACGACAACAATTTCGGTGTTTTCGGGCGGCCGCTTTGTGCATGCCGATTCCATTCCGATCGGCGGCGGCCATGTGACGCTTGATCTGGCGCGCGGCCTGACCACCGGCATTGATGATGCCGAGCGGCTGAAGGTCATGCACGGTTCGGCTCTGCCGGTCAGCACCGATGAGCGCGACATGGTGTCGGTTGCGCCGATCGGCGAGGGCGCCGGGGCAACGGCCTTGCAGTTTCCGCGCGCGGCCATGAACCGCATCATCCGGGCGCGGGTCGAGGAAATTCTTGAAATCCTGCGCGACCGGCTCGCCAAATCCGGCATGGGCCAGATTGTCGGCCGCCGCGTGGTGCTGACAGGCGGCGCAAGCCAGCTCAACGGCATTCCCGAGGCGGCGCGGCGCATTCTGGCGCGCAATGTGCGCATTGGCCGGCCGCTTGGCGTGTCCGGCCTGCCGGATGCTTTCAAGGGTCCGGCATTTGCGAGCGTGGCGGGCCTGCTCATCTATCCCCAGATCGCCGAACTGGATGCAGGCTCGGCGCGGAACATTGCGAAATACCGCCTGACGGGGACGGGCGGGCGGTTTCAGCGGGTCGGCCAGTGGCTGAAGGACAGTTTCTAAACAACGGCGGGGCAAGCCCCAATGCCGCAGCGGCGGCGGAAATGGCAAAGGACGAGACCATGACAATCAATCTGAAGAAGCCTGACATTACCGAGCTGAAGCCGCGGATCACCGTATTCGGCGTCGGCGGCGGCGGCGGCAACGCGGTCAACAACATGATCAGCGCCGGATTGAAGGGCGTGGAATTCGTGGTCGCCAATACCGACGCGCAGGCCTTGACCATGTCGAAGGCCGAACGGCTGATCCAGCTGGGCGCCGCTGTCACCGAAGGCCTCGGCGCCGGTTCGCAGCCGGAAGTGGGCCGGGCGGCGGCCGAAGAATGCATCGACGAGATCAACGACCACCTTTCCAACACGCATATGTGCTTTGTGACGGCGGGCATGGGCGGCGGCACCGGCACGGGTGCGGCACCTGTCGTGGCGCGCGCCGCACGCGAACGTGGCATCCTCACCGTTGGCGTGGTCACCAAGCCGTTCCATTTTGAAGGCATTCGCCGCATGAAAACGGCGGACATGGGCATCGAGGAACTGCAGAAGAACGTCGATACGCTCATCGTCATTCCCAACCAGAACCTGTTCCGCATCGCCAATGACAAGACCACGTTTGCCGATGCATTCGCCATGGCCGACCAGGTACTCTATTCGGGTGTTGCCTGCATCACCGACCTCATGGTCAAGGAAGGCCTGATCAACCTCGACTTTGCCGATGTGCGCTCCGTGATGCGCGAAATGGGCAAGGCGATGATGGGCACCGGCGAAGCCTCGGGCGAAGGCCGCGCAATGGCTGCGGCCGAGGCGGCGATTGCCAACCCGCTTCTGGATGAAACCTCGATGCGCGGCGCGCGCGGCCTGTTGATTTCCATTACCGGCGGCCGTGACATGACGCTGTTTGAAGTGGATGAAGCCGCCACCCGCATCCGCGAAGAAGTGGATCAGGACGCCAACATCATTCTCGGCGCAACGTTCGACGAGGAACTTGAAGGCGTGATCCGGGTTTCCGTCGTTGCCACCGGCATCGACAAGGCACTTGGCGTCTCGGCTGCCCCGCTTGAGCCGCGCCTTTCGGCCCGCCCGCCGGTGCAGCAGGCTGCCCGTCCGGTCGCTGCTCCTGCCGCTCCGGTCC
>JBATMU010000390.1:0-22482 GCA_049289995.1 Rhizobiaceae bacterium
CATCCCAGCCTGATGCTCTTTCAAATTCCCGATGATCTGTTCTTCTGAAAACCGTGATCGCTTCATTGCCTGTCTCCTTCTTTAAGGAGCAGGCTAACCCAAAATCGAGGACATCTCAGGGGAGCACGTCACCATGTCGCATCCGCCTTTGCGCGGGGTCGGTGTGTTCATTTCTGGCCTTAAGCTGCCTGTTTTTGCAATGCCATTTTCATGGCGAACTCGTGGGGCGTGAGATTGCCCAGTGATGAGTGCGGTCTGTTCCTGTTGTAGTCCTCCTTCCATGCGATGATTCGTGAGCGCGTTTCGGCAAGTGACGAGAACAGCGTCTCGTTGAGGCACTCGTCCCTGAAACTGCCGTTGAAGCTTTCGACGAAGCCGTTCTGCATGGGCTTGCCGGGCTGGATGTAGTGCCATTCAACATTTGTCTCCTGACACCATTTGAGAATGGCGATACTGGTCAGTTCCGTGCCGTTGTTAGAAACCACCGTCGCCGGTTTGCCGCGCAGCCGGATCAGGGCATCGAGTTCGCGCGTCACTCGCAAAGCTGCCCGCGGCCTGTCGGCGATGGCAATGACAGTGCTCTGCCAGCCATGCCGTCCGATTTATCTTGCCAGCCAGCCGCCATCAACCGCCAGGATTTGGCCGGTGACATAGCCGGAGGCAGGCGCGCACAGGAAGATCGCAGCACTTGCGAGATCGCTGGGTTCGGCCCAGCGGCCTGCTGGAATGCGCTCCAATATCTGGCGTGACCTGTCGGGATCGGCCCGGAGCGCCTTGGTGTTTTCCGTTGCGACATATCCGGGCGCAATGGCGTTGACGGTAACGCCAAAAGGCGCGAGTTCATTCGCCATGGCTTTGGTCAAACCGGCCACGGCGTGCTTGGCCGCCGTATATCCAGGAACACGGATGCCGCCCTGAAATGAAAGAAGCGAAGCTATGTTGATGATACGCCCGTTCCGGCGTTCACGCATGCGCTTGCCGACGGCTTGGGACAAATACCATACCGCATCGAGATTTGCCGCCATGACGTCACGCCAGTCATTTTGCTGGTGTTCGTAGAAATTATCACGGCGTATGATGCCGGCATTGTTGACGAGAATTGACACGGGTCCAAATTCGGATTCAGCCTTGCCGATCAGGAGGTCTGCGCCTGCGGCATCCAAAGCTGCAAGGTCTGTAGCAATCGAAAGTCCGCTGCGCCCCGCCCTCTTGATCATGGCAAGCGTTTCATCCCCGCTCCTGCTATGAACGGTTATGCCGACGTCGGCACCCGCTTTTGCAAGAGCAATCGCAATTGCCTGACCAATGCCGCTGGCCCCGCCAGTAACCAATGCCTTCTGTCCTTCCAATCCGAAATGGTGCTTAAGATACGGGTCAACTGACATGGAAATGCTCCGGATGGCTTTGGTTTCTCGGCTGCGCCAGGCGTTTGAGATCGGCGAGCACAGCCTTGCGCTTGTCAGCAAATATGAAGAAGAAGCGGAAGGCTTCGTCATCGAGCGGCTCGGTTTCGTCAACGGCTTTGGCGAGACGGTACGGGGTATTCTCACGCGGCCTGTTGGGGAAGGCTGTTGGCCGGGAATACTCTGCATTCACGCCCATGGCGGACGGTATGATATCGGCGCTGACGAAATGCTCTCTGGCCGAAAAGCACTGCTCGGGCCGCTGGGTCCGGTATTTGCCAAGGCTGGTTATGTTTCCGTGATGATCGACATGCCTGCCTTTGGAGTGCGTGCGAATCCGGATGAGTCCGCGCGTGCGAAAGCCCGCCTCTGGCTCGGCAAATCGCTTGCCGGACAGATGTTGGGCGAGCAGCATGCCGCCCTTGCCTGGCTTTCCCAGCGAAGCGACGTCAAGGCAGGTCAAGTAGGTGTTTTCGGAATTTCGATGGGAGCAACGCTCGGCTATTGGCTGGCAGCTGTCGAAACCGGAATTGCCTGCGCGGCGCATCTTTGCTGCTACGCCGATTTCGGCGAGCTTGTCCGAACAGGTGCGCATGACCTTCACGGAATTTATCTGACCATACCGGGGCTTCTTGCCGTGGCGCCAAACGGCGCAATTGCGGGCTGCATCGCGCCCCGGCCCCAATTGATCGGGATCGGCGATCTCGACCCGCTGACGCCGCCGCAGGCGGTTGACCTTGCGCTCATGCAGACGCGGCAATCCTATCGGGAATGCGGCGCGGATGACCGCCTTTTGCTTGTACGGGAGGCAAACAGCGGGCATGTCGAAACTCCGGCCATGCGGCAGGCCGTCATGGCGTTCTTTCGCGATCACCTTGCAACCGGGTGAATATCAGGCACCCGCAAACCTGCGCTGTCGAAAAGGTGCAGCTTTTCGTGCTGAAGATCAAAGCGTAGCGAGCCTGCGGCGCCATGCGCCTTCTGGCCCGACAATACCGCAACCAATTTCTGCCCATCGGGCATTTCGGCGTGCACGACGGTTTCCGGGCCGAGCGCTTCTATGAGCTTGGCCTCAACGGCAATGCCATTGGCGTCCGCCACCACCAGATCATGCGGCCGCACGCCCAGCGTGACGTCGCCGCCAACCATGAGCGCCGATCCATCAACCGGTACTTTTGCCGCAAGCCCGCCTGGACCGGTCACTTCCACACCCGTTGGCCCCGCCTTTGTCACGTTCGCCTTGATCAGGTTCATGCGCGGTGCGCCGATGAACCCGGCCACGAACAGGTTGGCCGGCCTGTTGTAGAGCTCGAGCGGGCGGCCGATCTGTTCAATTTTGCCGGCACGCATCACCACAATTCGATCCGCCAATGTCATCGCCTCAATCTGGTCATGCGTCACATAGATCATGGTGGTGGCGAGACGCTTGTGGAGGGCTGCAATCTCTGCCCTGGTCGAGATGCGCAGTTCGGCATCGAGGTTTGACAGCGGCTCGTCCAGCAGAAAAGCAGTCGGATTGCGAACAACCGCCCGCCCGATCGCCACGCGCTGCTTCTGGCCGCCTGACAACTGGCCGGGACGGCGGTCCAGATAGGGTTCTATCTCCAGCATGCGGGCAGCTTCCGCCGTGCGGCTCTCGATCTCGGCCTTGGGCAGGCGGATGTTTTCCAACCCGAAAGCAAGGTTCTGGCGCACTGTCATGTGCGGATAGAGCGCATAGGACTGGAACACCATGGCAAGGCCGCGCGCGGCAGCCGAGACTTTGGTGACATCGGCGCCATTGATGGAGATGCGCCCGCCGGTCGGGCTGTCCAGACCGGCGATCAGGCGAAGCAGCGTGGACTTTCCGCAACCCGAAGGCCCGACCAGCACCACGAATTCGCCTTCCGCAATTTCAAGGTCGATGCCATGCAGGACCTTGAGGGTCCCGTAAGACCGCTGGATGCCTTGAAGTGAAATCTGACCCATTGGAAACGCCTATTTCAGTCCGGAACCGGCAATGCCGGAGGTGATGAATTTCTGCAGAAAAACGAAAACGAGGATGACCGGGATCATCGTCACCACGGTCATTGCGAGAATGTAATGCCACTGCACATTGAGTTCGCCGGCGTAAGTGTTCAGGCCAACCTGCAGTGTGTAGAGTTCCTTGCGCGACAACACGACCAGCGGCCACAGGAAATCGTTCCAGCGCCAGACGACCGAAAATATGGCGAGCACGGCGAGCGCCGGAGCTGCCAAAGGCAGCACGATGCGCCAGTAGATCTGCCACTCGGTCGCGTTGTCCATCCGTGCAGCATCCAGAAGCTCGTCGGGGATGGTGAGCATGTATTGGCGCAGCAGGAACACCCCCGTCGGCGTCGCCACTGTTGGCAGGATGATGCCCCATAGCGTATCGAGCAGGCCAACCGCATTGACCACCGAGTAGAGCGGCACAAGCACCACCGAAAGCGGCACCATCAGCGTTCCGACGATCAGCATGAGCACCAGATCGCGGCCGGGGAACTTGTATTTCGACAGCGCGAATGCAGCCATCGAATTGGTGAGCAGCGTGATGACAGTTGCGGCAATTGTCACAAAGACCGAATTGCGCAGATAGAGAAGGAAGTCGTTCTGCTTGAGCGGCGTGACATAGTTCTCCGTTGCCAACCCAAGTTCGCGCACCGGCTCCCGGTCGGCAATGTTGACCTTGACGACCTCGTCCGGCTTGGCCGGATCTATCATCTGCGCGACAATTCCGATGCGGCGCACCTCCGCCAGTTGCCGGGTTGTTCCGTCGACAAATGTTACTGTGAAGAGGTTCAGCGGCTTGTCGTAGCCCTCTACTGTCACCTGCTTGTTGACATAGGGCAGCACGGTCGGCGGGAATTCGGCAAGCTGCGCCGGCGATTTGAACGAGGATGCAGCCAGCCAGACCGCCGGGCCGAACATGATCACAAGCCCGCCTATCAGCCAGACCCAGGTCAAGATATCTGTCCAATGCCAGAACTTGCCGCCGCGGCGGCGCGCAAGGAATGTGGTCACGCCGCTCATTCCCGCGCCCCCTTGCGTTCATTGCGCCGTCCGATCTGAAGCTGCACCAGCGTCAGCACGACCAGCACAGCGCCCATCAGGATGGAAGCCGCTGCCGCAAGCCCCGGATTGCGCAAGAGCGAGGCAAAGCCGACCTCGTAAATATACTGGGTGATGTACAGGGTGGACGTGCCGGGGCCGCCGCCTGTCAGCACATAAACCTCGTCAAAAATCTGCACCGCGCGTATCAAGGCCAGAATGATTACCACCAACAGGTTTGGAATCAGCAGCGGAAGGGTGATCCGCCAAAAGACGCGCGCGGACGGCGTGCCGTCCATTTCGGCAGCTTCATATAGATCGCGCGGAATCGCCTGAAGGCCGGCAAGCAGGATCAGCGTGAAGAAGCCCATATGCGCCCAGATCGAAACCGCAACAGCAGCCGTGAAGGCGCTTGAGCTTTCGATCAGCCAATCGTGGGTGTCCAGCCCGAGTTCAAAGAGAATGAAATTCAAGAGACCTTGCCGCTGCAGGATCCAGCGCCAGATCAGGCCGACGACCACCGGTGACAACAGAACCGGAAAAAAGAACACCGCACGCCAGAAGCTGCGTCCGGCGATCTCCCGGTTCAGGATGAGCGCGGTGATCATGGAGACCACGATCAGCGCGGTAACCTGCACGACGACAAAGTAGCCGGTATTGCTGACGGCTCTCCAGAACAGGTCTTCGCGGCAGGATGACGGGTCGAGGTAATTTCCGCAATCAAGCAGCCGGGCATATTGCTCGGTGCCGACAAAATTTCGGTCGGCCAGGAAGAAAGCAGAGCCGGAGGTTGCAGAATAAAAGAAATTGATAACGAAGGGCACCAATACAAAGACGGTGAAAATTGCCATGTTCGGCGCCAGAAAAAACACGGCCATTCCGCTGGTTCCTGTCGCCTTCTGCCATGCCTTGAGCGGCACATTGGCAATTGACGCCAGCCAGATGACCGGCGCCGCAAGGGCGGCGCCGGTCCAGTGTTTGATCCGGTCAATCACCGTCACTTCGCCTGCGCGACCTTGTCCGCGATGTCCTGGTCAATGCGGGCCCAGGCGTCTTCGATCGGCATTTCGCCAGCCATCACCTGGCTGATGCGGGTGACCAGCGCGCCGTAATAGGCCGAGGCCCATTTCCAGGCGGGAAGTGCATCGGAAGCCGGAACGGTCTGCGACGACGACTTGACGAAGGCGTCAAGCGCCGGGCCGACATTCTTGTCCTTCGTAACCCAGGCAAGGCCGCCCTTTTCGACCACACCCTTGTGGGCCGGCAGGAACAACGTGCGCTCGGAGAATTCCTTCACCACATCCTCGCGGGAAAGATAGTCCATCACCTTCGCCACATCGGCCGCGTTTTTGGTATACTTGACGGCGACCAATGCTGCGCCTCCCTTCAGGCCGGAGCAGCCTGCAGTGCCGCAGGGCGAACCGGTCGCAATCCAGTCAAAGCCATCGCCGATCTTGGTCGACAGATTGGCCACCTGCCAGCTACCCGAATAGTAGAAAGGGATTTGGGCATTGATGAAGTCGTCCGCAGCCGCGCGATAGGTCGAGCCTGCGGCCGAAACCCAGGTCTCCTTCAACATCAACCCGTCCTTGGTCCAGTTGACGAGCTTTGTGGCAAATTCCTTGACACCGGCATCCACAGGAGCCGGCTTGCCGTCGGCACCGATATAGTTGGCGCCATAGGAAGCGTTCGGCCCGGAAATGCGATGGCCCGAACGGTCAATGCCAAAGGCGCCAGCCGTCTTCTGGCTCTTCAACACTGCTGCCGAGGCGTTGATCCAGTCGTCCCAGGTCGCCTTTTCGCCCGGAAGCGCCACGCCGGCCTGGTCGAAGAGCGTCTTGTTGGCAAAGCCGCCGGTCAACGTCAGCTGTGTCATGAAGCCTGTAATGGCGTTGGAGCCGTCCGGTCGCATCCAGTCTGCCTGCGCGCCGAAATTGTCATCCCAGTACTTGGCGTCAGCCACCAGCGGACGGATGTCGAGCCAATGGCCGGCCAGTTCCTTGATGTTGGTAACGCGGGCGATGTCCGGGCCTTGTCCGGCTTCGAGCTGGATGGGCAATTGCTCCTGGATCACCTTGTAGGCGACATTGTCGAGCGTCACCTTGATGTCCGGATTGTCTTTCATGAAGCGGTTGAGGAGATCCTGGATCACCTCACCTTCCACGCCGTCCGAATACCACATGACACGGACCTCACCGGCCATGGCGCTGTTGGCCATCAGGCTTGCTGCCAGGGCCGTCAGAATGGTTCCTGCCTTCTTCATGTCAGTCTCCTCCGTTATGCGGGTCCTCCCCCGCGTTTCTTCACAGTCCTGCGGCGCCTGTCCGGCATTGCCGCCTGATTTCATGCCTCCACCCGGACGGCCTCTCCCTTGACAGTCCAGCCGGATGGATCGAGCGTATCTGTCGGGCCAACGATGCGCCCATCAGGCATGAAGTGCACCATCCCGTATTCGGGATCGCTGACACTCCATGTTCCGTCTTCCGCTTCGGAGATTTCGAGACTGGCAAAGCGTCTTCCAAAATCCTTCAGCGCGCCTGATGTAGAGCGGTCGCCGAGCCGGACAATCCAGATGTTCTGCCGGCCTTCGGCCCGCAGTTCATTGCCTGTCGTTGGGCCGGTTTCGACCAGGCAAAGCGGCGTGCCGGCCTTCAGAAGGACAAAGGCATTGTCCGCTGCGGCAAGAGCCAGCCCGTCAGCCAGACGCACCTCGTCAAAGGCATCTTGCGGAAACCAGGCATGGGTGAAATCGGGCTGCTCGGCAAAACAGTCAAACCGCAGCACGGCCAGCGAGCGGTACTGGCTGATGCGCGGCAAAGTTCCGCTGCCGCCCCAGTAGGACGGACGGCCATAGCCTGATTGCAGCACTTCGCCGGGATGATTGATCCAGATCTGCGCATCGGGATTGGACCCCATGCGGATGTGCAGAACGGTTTCCTGATAGCCCCACTGGTTCCAGCGATAAGCAGATGCACTGCCCATGGCATGGTCGCGTGTCTTGTAATGGTAGAGCCGGGCAAAGCGGTCCTGGCCCTGCGCAAACTTCCATTCCCATGCGCCCGCACCTTCGAACGAGGCGATGGCCGCTAGCTCCTCAGGGATGGCCAGGCCATGGTCACGCAGGCAGATGGCCAATTGTGGCAGTGCATGGAAGCGCATGCCGTAATTGCCCTTGCCCCAGATCATCCGGGCAATGCCGGACAGTTCCAGCGTGCGCGCGGCGCGCAGCGTATGCTCATAGGACCGGCCCTGTGCGCCGGTCAGGATGCCATGGTGGGCCGAGCGCGCAACCACTTCAATCAGGCGGAGGATTGCCTTTCCTGCTCGTGCCGAAATGTCGGGATCGGGAGCTAACGCATAAAGAGCGCAAAGACCCTTGAGGTCGATCGGGAAATAGGGCGCCGAGTTGAATTCGGCCATCTCCCAGTCCTCAAAATGGTCAAGCCAGGCGCGCACGCGGGCTGAACCAACTGCCGACTGATTGCGCCCGATGCGGCCCGAGCGGACAAATCGTTCCTCCGGAAGCAGGTTTCCCGCCAGATAGGCTGCCGTATGGAACAGCAATGCGTGGTTCTCGGAAAAATACCACTGCACGTCATTGCCTGGCTCATCCATCCAGTAGCGATAGTTCAAGATGGCAGCGTCGATCCGTGCGCGCAGGTCAGGGCTCAGTTCGCCGCCCCAGCGGATCCGGCACCACAGCAGCGGAACGAGGATGAAATCCGCGCAGTCATGGCAATCCTCAATGGCAGGCAGCGCGCCTGCGATCATCGCTTCGGTCTCGTCTCCGGTCCGCCCTGTGGCAAGGCGCGCCAGCGCGCGCACCGTGTCCGCCTCGGCATGGTCGGAGACTTCCGCCAGTGCTTCCTCGATCCGCGCGGCAAGGCTTGCTGGCGCTTCGCCTTGGCGCTCGGCATGGGAGATTTCGACGCCGAAAACGCGCGAGACCGCATGGCCGCCGCGCGACAGTGTCACCTTGAAGTGGCGGAAATCGGCAGGCAGCGCCAAGGCATTGCCGACGGCGAGCCGCGTCGAACCGGCTGGCAGGGTGAAGCCGAACCGCACCGGCTCCTCGATCGACATGAAGTCACCTTCGACCAGCACCGAGACGTCGACATCAGCCGGAAGGGCGAGGCCCGACACCAGCGCCACTTCGCCACCCGTATAGGTCGGTCGTTCGAAATGCATGGAGTCGAGCGCTGCTTCCATGGCATCGGAAAGAGCGGCATCCACAGAGATCGGCAGCGCATGGGAAGCCGAAGGGCCGGAGAGATAATCAAGCTGGAAATAATAGCGTGCATCACGTTCTGCGAGATCGTCAAACCAGATGCGGATCGTGTTGCTTCCGGCCTTCAGCGCAAGCGTGAACTCTTCCGACGTCTCCAGATTTCGGCCATAGGGCGCCATCCAGCCGGCTTCCGCACCATTGACGAAAAGGATCGCACCGCCGCAGGTGCGCAGGCGCACGGTCGCTTCTCCCGCCGAAACCGCATGAATCGCGGTTTCCGCCCAGGTACCGATCACTGTTGGGCGGAACCAGAAGCCTGACAAGTCAACGCGCGGCGAGGCAAAGGGCAGCCAGATGCGATCCGTCGAAGGCTCTGCCGTCACCGCCGGGCGCTTGCCGCGCCGTTCGGCGGCAAATTGCGTGCGGCAGGGATATTCATGCGGAATGAAATTCTTGTGCTTGGTCAGAAAGAAGAAGGGATCCATCTCTCCCTTCATCGGCTGGTCGGCCACGTCGTAGCGCGTTTCTTGCGTGACCCCCAGCCGCCAATAGGCGATAGGCTCTCCCGCGCCAAGCGGCCTGTCGAGAACGGCATCGGGAATGTTTTTTGCCGCAGCGTTCATCGCAGATCCCTGACCGCTACGGGATCAACATCGGTATAGGCCTGGTTTTCACCGGTCATTCCCCACACGAACGCATAAGGACCGGTGCCCGATCCCATGTGGATCGACCAGGCGGGCGACAGCACCACATCGCCATTGGCGATCATCAGATGGCGGGTGTTGTCGGGTCGCCCCATCAGGTGGACCACCCGGTCCTCGTCGGCCAGATCGAAATAGCAATAGGCTTCCATGCGCCGCTCATGCAGGTGTGGCGGCATGGTGTTCCAGACGCTGCCGGGCGTCAGATCGGTGATGCCCATCAGCAGCAGGCAGGAGGGCGCCACTTCCGGATGAATGTACATGACAAGGCGGCGCTTGTTGGCGCGCCGGTCCTCGCCGAGCTCAAGCAGCTTGCCTTCGGCCCGCTTGATCAGCCGGTGGGGTATGTCACGGCCGGCCGGAACCGAATTCATGTAGAAGCGCGCCGGATTGGCCGCGTCGACACTTTCCAGCGACACAGATTTGGCCCCCCGTCCAACATAGACGATGTCGCGGTTGGCAACTTCAAACCGCGTGCCGTCCACGGTCACCGAACCCGCACCGCCGAGATTGGCAATGCCCATTTCGCGTGCGGTGAAGAATAGCTCAGTGCCGACATCCTTGCCGCCGCCGAACGAAAGCGGGCTTTGGGTCGGCATGGCGCCGCCGACGATCATGCGGTCATAGTGGGTGTAGACGAAATTGATCCCGCCGGTCTTGAACAGGCTTTCCACCATGAATTCCGCCCGCAGACGGCTGGTGTTCATTCCATCAATATCGGCGGGCGAGGCGCCATAGATCGAACGCATCAGGCGGTCTCCGTCAATTCGTGCAGATGTTCCATGCCTTCGCCGAGGCACAGGATGGCCAATGCCTGGCCGTAGCCGGTCGGTTGGATGGGAATGTCACGGTAGAACTGCAGATCGTGCCCCATGCGCGTGCCATAGGAGACATTGGCGACAACGCCGTCGGCCCCGATATTGGCGAGCACGGCTCCAAGTGCCTTCAGCCCGCCTTCGCGGCAAGCCGATGGACCGATGCCAAGCCGCGATGCCTTCAACAGCCCATAGCCGAAGCCCGCCGTGGCCGAGATCTCCTCATAGGAGCTTTCATCGGTCAGGAGCGTACGCCAGGTACCCGATGCCGTCTGCAGTTTCAGCAGGCTGTCAATCTGCGCGTCGAGTACGCCGAGCAAATGCACGCGCACCGAGGGCGAAATCTCGGCCAGTTCCATGAGATCCAGAATGCCGACCGTGATCCAGGCATTGCCGCGGCCCCACAGCGCACTGGCGAAATTGTGGCGGCCCTTGAAGGTCCAGCCGTGAAACCAGAGCCCGGTTTCCGTGTCGGTCAGGTAACGCGCATGGACGAGGAACTGCCGCTCGGCTTCGTCAACAAAGCGCCGTTGTCCGGTCGCCTGGCCATAGGAAGCAAGGAACAGCGCAACCATGAACAGCGTGTCGTCCCACAATTCGTCATCGTTGATCTTGTCTGAGACATTGTGCTGGAACCCTCCCTCCGGCGTGCGCGGCATCGTGGTGAGCACGCGATCAGCCCACTCCGCCAGAACCTTGGCGTAGCGAGGCTGGCGCGTCATGCGCCACATCTCGCAAAGGGCAAGCAAAGGTGCGGTGGTGTTGACATTCATGGCCGGGAGACCGGCAGCGATGCGGCGGTCATACCAGCCCTCGATGGTCGCCAGCAGCGCCTTGTCACCGGTCTGCTTCCAGAGTTTAACCAGACCGTAGAGGCCGACACCCTGCGGCCATTCCCAGCTGTCGAAGGTGACATAGTCGCCCGGTGTGCCGTCCAGATTGGGTTCGTCAAAGCGGCCATCGGCGCGCAAGCCCGTCATGCCGGAAACCAGTCCGGACAATTTTTCCCGCACATGTGCTGCTGACAGCGCCATGCATCCTCCCGAGATTGCGGCGTCCGATGGCCAAACTGTTCCACAGCCATTTTTCTTGCGCAATCTGAAAATTTTTTGCAGAAAGTGGGTGTCGGGCTCGGGAGCGTGCAAATGTCCAAAGGCAAGAGGGGGCGTCCAAACCGCCGTATCCGGCTGGAAGAGATCGCCGACCATTGCAAGGTATCGGTCTCCACCGCCTCGCGCGCGCTGTCCGGCGCCAAGGGCGTGCGCGAGGAATTGCGCGAGAAGATCCTCGCTGCGGCGCGCGCTTTGAACTATGCCATTCCCGCTTCCTTGGCCGACAGGAAGGTGCTCCTTGCGGCGTCCAGCGTGGCAATGGTCGACAGTGCGCGCAGCCAGTTCACCTTTCATGTGCTGGACGGGTTGAACGAGCGGGCGCATGCAATCGGCGTCGAGATCATCACTCGGCCGGTAGCGTCCAAGGAGGACGAATTGGCTTTGCTGCGCGAGGCGGAGGCCGATCCCGATCTTGTCGGTTGTCTTTTTCTGACACTGGACGATGCCGCCGTGCTGACATTGGCCGACGGCTTTTCCAAGCCAATCGTGCTGGTCAATGGCGATGATCCCGCCATGCGCCATTCCAGCGTTACGCCCTGCAACCGCTCGGCGGCGCAGCTGGCCGCTCAGCATCTCCTCGGTCTTGGTCATCGCCGCATCCTGTTTGTCATGCGGCGCGGCCGGCGAACCATCGAACGCCGCTACGAAGGCTGGCGCGACGCCCTTGCCGCCGCCGGGATCTCCGCAATCGACGATCTGGTGGTCGAGGTGGACGACTGGCTGCCGGAGCTCGCAAGTGCTGCCATAGCCCGGCGCATGAGCGAGCGCGGCTTGGACTTCACCGCCGTGCTGACAGCGGGCGACAGCCTCGCCTACGGTGTCATCCGCGGCCTTGAGCAGCAGGGGCTGCAGGTTCCTGCCGATGTCTCCGTATTGGGCATGGACGATTTGCCCCAGTCTGCCTTTTGCAGCCCGCCGCTCTCGACAATGCACATTCCCATGCGCGAGATGGGCGCTGCGGCGCTCAGCCTTCTGATGGATGACCTGACCGATGCAGTCATGCCGGCGCGGCGCGTCGAACTGGCATGCAGGCTTGTAGAGCGGCAGTCCACCGGCCAGGTGAATGCCGGACATGTTCATGACGGCATGGCTTCGATGCGGCCATAACGGCCCGCGCCAAACACCAGAGGCTCTCCGTCTCCCAAAGTGTGTCCCAGCACGCGGGCGATCTGCAGCACATGGTCACCGGCATCGACGCGGTTGATGATCTCGCATTCAAAACGTGCAAGCGCGTTACGGAGCAGCGGGACGCCGTTTCGGCCCTGCAAAAGCGCAAGCCCCGAAAAATCCGATCCGGACCGGCTGAACCGCCAGCACAGGTCTGCCTGTTCCGCTCCCAGCACGTGAATGGCCTGATGATCGGCGCGGCGGAAGGCTTCGAACCGGCGCGACTTACGCGAAATTGACCAAAGCACCAGAGGCGGCTCCAGCGAAACGGATGAAAAACTGTTGGCCGTGATCGCCAGCGGACCGTCCGGCGTGGAAATTGTCACCACCGTGACGCCGGTGGCAAAACGGCCAAAGGCATGACGCAGGGCCTTGGCATCGTCCTTAGGCGCCAAAGACATGATCGTCTGCCCGGCTTCGTCTGCTCTTGCCATGGCTTCGCTTCCCGCATCCAGCATCACGGCACCTCTTTCCCGGCTGCCAGCGTGTAGAGTTCAAACCAGGTTTCCCGGTCCATCGGTACGTCAATCGCCTTGGAAAGCATGGCAATACGACTGAGCGCATTGGTTCCCATCACCGGGATTATTCGGGCGGGATGGTGCAGCAGCCATTTCACGGCGACTGCTGCCGCGTCTGTGCCGCAAGCCCGGCCAAGCTCGTCCAGCCTTGAAGTCAAAGCGGAGTTTGCGCCAGAAAACAGGCTGCCGCCGCCAAGTGGTGACCATGCCATCGGCACAATGCGGCGCTCCTGCAGGAAGGCGAGATCACCATTGGTCAACGCATTGTTGGCGACCAGCGACAGCTCGATCTGGTTGGTCACAAGCGGCGTCTGCATGGCTGACTGGAGGAGAGTCCAGTCATGCGGGCGGAAATTGGAGACGCCGACCGCCCGAACCTTGCCCGTGCGCACGGCACGATCCAAAGCCGCGCCGGTCTCGTGCGGGTCCATCAGCGGGTCGGGGCGATGGATAAGCAACAGATCGATATGGTCGATGCCCATGTCGGAAAGCGATCTGTCAATCGAGCGGACAATGTGCGCGGCAGACGTGTCGTAATATTTCACCCGTGCGGCTTTATGGCGGCCAACCGGGGCCACGATGTCACATTTGGAGACGATCTCTACTTGGCTGCGCAAGTGTGGCGCAGCCTTCAGTGCACGCCCGAGAATCGCCTCGGCGGTGTAGCCGCCATAGATGTCGGCTTGGTCGAGCGTGGTGATGCCCTGCGCAAGGCAAGCCTCGATCTTGGCCTGCACATGGGCGGGCGATGTGTTGCTGTCATCGCCCAGCCGCCACATGCCGTAAACGATGCGCGAAAGCGAGACACCCGGTGAAAGCTCCACGCGCTCCATCAGCGGCGTTCTCCCGAGCCAAGCGGGGTTGCCGGCAGCGATGCCGGAACGCGGCCATAGGCATGCGGCAAGGAGCAGGTCTTGAGATGCGGCAGAACCTTCTCGCCGAAATGTCGGCATTCATCGAGATGCGGGTAGCCGGAGAAGATGAAGGCGCGAATGCCCATCTTGCGATAGGCTTCAATTTCGCTCAGCACCTGATCGACAGATCCGACAAGGGCCGCCCCGCACCCGGAGCGCGCACGGCCTATGCCGGTCCACAGATGCGGCTCTATATAGCCCTCGTCATCGGCAATGTCGCGGTTCTTCGCCTGATGGGAAACACCCAGCGAACGGGCATCCAGCGCGCGTTCGCGGATTGCTTTTCCTTGCTCGTCGTCAAGCCGGGAGACCAGCTCTCGGGCATATTCGCGCGCTTCGGCCTCGGTGTCGCGCACGATCATGTGGACGCGCAGGCCATAGTCCAGCGTGCGGCCATGGGCCTCGGCGCGGGCATGCACGGCTCTCATGCGTCCGGCCAGTTCTTCCCTGGTTTCCGGCCACATCAAATAGACGTCGCAAAACTCGCCGCACAGCTCCAGCGCATCCGGCGAATAGCCGCCGAAATACAGCAGCGGCCCGCCATTCTGCTGGAAAGGCTTGGCAGGGGCGGCCGTCAGACCCTTGAAGGCGTAAATCTCGCCATCGAAATTGATCTCGTCCTGCGTCCATGCCTGCCGCAGGATTTGCACCACTTCGCGCGAGCGGCGGTAGCGATAGCCGCTGTCCTCGGTCTGGCCGGGGAAATCCGACGAGATGATGTTCACCGTCAGCCGGCCTTCCAGCATGTGGTCGAGCGTGGCGATGGTGCGCGCCAGCATGATCGGCTGCATCTCGCCGCAGCGAACCGCCGCCAGCATGTTGATCTTCGAGGTGATCGGCGCGCAGCCCGCCACGAAGGACAGGGTGTCCTGTCCAACCTGGTAGGAGGAAGGGCAGAGAATGTTGCGGAAGCCCAGTTCCTCCGACAGTTTCACGATGTCCGAGCAATGGGCGAAGCTCGACCGCAGCGCACCATCCGGCACGCCGAGATAGCGGAAATCATCGGAGCAAAGGGCCGCAAACCAGGAGACCTCCGAGGCATCAAGGTCCGGTGACGTGATGGGAACGATCGTCACTTCTTCCTCCCGGAACAGCGGTTCGACCGCGCTCATGATGGCGCGAGATAGAACTTGCGTAACATCCGCATTGATGTAGATCAATACTGTATCAATTTTTTCGCCAGCTTCGGGGAAGCCATGATCGGGATCAAGCGCGCAGAAGCAGGGCATCGGCCGACACTGATGCGCGGACCTTTACCGGTCCATTTGCAGGTCAGCGAAATGCTCATCCGCGAGATCGCGGCCGGGCGGCTGGCCGATGGTGCGCGGCTTCCCCCCGAGCGTGAAATGGCCGCCCAGCTCGGCATCTCGGTCGGGACCTTGCGCCGCGCGCTGCTTGACCTCACACAAATGGGCCTGCTGGAACGCATCCAGGGATCTGGCAATTATGTTCGCGCCAAGCCTGAACAATCCGGCGTTTATGCGTTCTTCCGGCTGGAGAAGCACGACGGCGGCGGCCTGCCAACGGCAGACATCATCAGCGTGCAACTGATGGAAAAGCCAGGCGGCCTGCCGGACTTCGGGACATCCGGGGATGCCCACCGGATTCGCCGGCTTCGCAGGCTGGACGGCGTTCCTGCGGCGGTTGAAGAAATCTGGCTGGATGCATCGCGCGCTGACCGGCTTGACGCCGACGACATCTCGGAATCGCTCTATCTCCATTATCGCGAGGCGCTCGGCTTCTCCATCACCCGCGTGGAAGACCGCGTCTCCGTTGGTCAGGCCCCGGACTGGGCGCCGCCGGAATTTGGTGTTTCCCCGGGCGGCATCACCGGCTTTGTCGAGCGGCTTGGCTATGCCGGCGATGGCGGCAGTGCCGAATTTTCGCGCAACTGGTTCAATCCGGCCGTCGCGCTTTATGTGTCCCGTCTTCGCTAAGAAGGATTTGATTGGAATGGGCAAGACCACGATTGGCTATGGCATCATCGGCTGCGGCATGATGGGGCAGGAACATATACGCAATATCTCGCTTCTGCCGGATGCCCGCGTCGCCGCCATTTTCGAGCCGGATGCCGGCATGATGGCGGCCTCCCTTGCTCTGGCGCCTTCCGCTCTTCCGGCCGGCTCAATCACGGAGCTTCTCGCCAACCCGGGCGTTGATTGCGTGCTGATCGCCAGCCCCAATTTCCGCCATGTTGGCCAACTGGAGGAGATCGCTGCCATCCGCCCTCTGCCGGTTCTGGTGGAAAAGCCGCTTTTCACCGATGCGCGCGATGAAGCGCGCATTGCCGCGCTATCCGGCAAACTGCCGCTGGTCTGGGTGGCGATGGAATACCGCTACATGCCGCCGGTTGCCCGCTTCATTGCCGATGCCGAGGCAGCCACCGGCGGCATCCGCATGCTCACCATACGCGAACATCGCTATCCCTTTCTTGAAAAGGTCGGCAATTGGAATCGTTTCAATGCCAACACCGGCGGCACATTCGTCGAGAAGTGCTGTCACTTCTTCGACCTGATGCGGCTGATTCTGAAATCCGATCCCGTGCGCATCATGGCAAGCGGCGGCCAGGCGGTGAACCATGTCGGCGAGAGCTATGACGGCCGGCCGTCCGACATTTGGGATCATGGTTATGTCCTTGCCGACTTCGCCAACGGATCACGCGCCATGCTGGAACTGTGCATGTTTGCCGATGGAAGCCGCTATCAGGAGGAAATCTCGGCGGTAGGACCGCATGGCAAAATCGAATGCCTGGTGCCCGGCCCCGGCCGCTTTTGGCCGTCACATCTTGGACCGGCGCCATTGGCGCAGGTCATTGTCAGCCCGCGCAACCCGGCCGGCCCGCAGGCGCTGGAAATTCCGGTCGATCATGATCTTCTGGCGGCTGGCGATCACAATGGCTCCACGTTCTATCAGCACAGGGGGTTCATGGATGCTGTTCGCAAGCGCGGCACAGCCGAAGTGTCTCTCATGGACGGTTGGTGGGCGGTGATCATGGGCCTGGCAGCACACCGTGCGGCAGTTGAAGGCAAGGCCATCGAATTGAAACGCCATTTTTCCCTGCCGGCTTGAGCAAGGCTGACAGCGATGTGCTCTGCGCCAGCACAAACAATGCCCGACAGACCAGCTTTTCATTCGTTTTGCGGCAACACTAGATCTGGCTATGATTTTGCATGGAATAAGACCCCGGCTTTCCGGGTGATTTGCGTCCAAAACAGACCCCGGGGAGCGCTGGGCCACACTGGCTTCTGATTGATGATCGGGAGCCGATACTGGGATGTTGATTGCGGAAACGATTGCGAAGAGCCTGGAGGAACTCAGCGCCATTCTGATGGACAAGGCGGTCGAATACGCCAGAACGCACAGGCATCCCGAGCTCCGCGGCAAGACGGTCTTCGCAGCATTCGAGGAGGAGCGGCCGAAGCTGGTGCCGGTGCGCAATTGCTTCGATGGCTTCCACACCACGGCCGTCTCCGTATCGCGCACCTATCTGGTGCGCTTTGACAATAACAAATACGCGGTCGTCTCCAGGGCCGTTGGCCGCCCGGCGGAGATTTGCGCTTATGCAGATCAGATCGTCATCAAGCAGGATGACACCGTCATCGCCGAGCATGTGCGCTGCTTCGGGCGGCAACAGACGATGTATGACCCCTGGCGCCATGTTCCGGTGCTGGCCAGGAAGCCCGGCGCGCTGAGGAATGGCGCGCCCTTCAAGGATTGGATGTTGTCAGCGGCCCTTGAACGACACGAACTGGCCAAAAACAGCCTTAAAACACCAAAAAACCGGCCTTTTGGGCCGGTTTTGGACGTCCGTGAACATATGGATGGTGCCCAGAAGAGGACTCGAACCTCCACGCCTTGCGGCACACGGACCTGAACCGTGCGCGTCTACCAATTCCGCCATCTGGGCAGGCGAGGCGTGATGTAGTTTGCCCGCTGGCTCCTGTCAACGCGCAAAACGCCCGGCCGGGAGAATCCCTGCGCGCCAACCCATCGTCGTACGGCAAAGCGACGAAGGCGGACTATGCCTGTTCGGGAAAGGCCCGGCGGCAAGTTCTGCTTTTCACGCGGTCAGCGTTTCCTTTGACGCCACGGTGGAATCGGCATTGAGCCGGTAAATGATTGGCACGCCGGTGCCGATCTCCATCCTGACGATCTCTTCGCCGCTCAGCCCGTCGAGCGCCATGATGAGCGCCCTCAGCGAATTGCCGTGGGCAGCGACCAACACGGTCTGCCCGCGCAGCACATGCGGTTGGATATCGTGCAGGTAATAGGGCCAGACGCGGGCGCCGGTGTCCTTCAGGCTTTCACCGCCGGGCGGCGGCACGTCATAGGAGCGGCGCCAGACATGCACCTGCTCCTCGCCCCATTTTTTGCGGGCATCATCCTTGTTGAGGCCGGACAGTTCGCCATAGTCGCGTTCGTTGAGCGCCTGGTTGCGCACGGTCTCAAGCCCGCTCTGGCCGACCGCGGCAAGGATGTGATCGCAGGTCACCTGGGCGCGCGACAGCACCGATGTGAAGGCGATGCCGAATTTCAGACCGCGCCCCGCCAGGACAGAGCCAGCGGTCTTTGCTTCGCGGTGCCCCTGTTCGGTCAGGCCAGGATCACGCCAGCCGGTGAACAGGTTTTTCAAATTCCATTCGCTCTGGCCGTGACGGACAAGGACGAGGGTGCCGGACATTTTCGGTTTCCTTCTGGTCTGGATCAGGATGCGGGCATGCCGAGCACGTCGGCCATGGAATAGAGCCCGGGTTTGCGCTGATGCGCCCACAATGCGGCCCGCAGGGCGCCAGTGGCAAACAGCGTGCGGTCATCAGCCTGATGGGTAAGCGTGATGCGCTCGCCATACCCGGCAAAAATGGCCGAATGATCACCGATGACCGAGCCGCCACGCAGGGAAGCAAAGCCGATTACGCCGGTGTCACGCCTGCCGGTCATGCCGTCACGGCCGCGTTGGCTATGGCCGTCAAGCGGGATACCGCGCCCTTCTGCGGCAGCCTTGCCCATCATCAGTGCGGTGCCCGACGGGGCATCCACCTTGTTGCGGTGATGCATTTCGACAATCTCGATATCGAAAGCTTCCGCAGGCAGGGCACGCGCCGCCTGGCGGATGAGCTCTGCCAAAAGGTTGACGCCGAGGCTCATATTGCCGGATTTGACGATGGGCGCATGGCGGGCGGCGGCGGCGATTTTTTCGTCATCGGCAGCGGTGCAGCCGGTGGTGCCGATGATATGGGCAATGCGGGCCTGTGCGGCAAAAGCGGCAAAGGCGCAGGTGGCGGAAGGCGAGGTGAAATCCAGAACGCCATCGGCGGCGGCGAAGGCCGCCAGCGGATCAGCGGAGATTTCCACGCCATTCGGGCCAAGGCCCGCAAGTTCACCCGCATCCGTGCCCAGAACAAGCGAATCGGCCCGCTCGATTGCCCCCGAAAGCTTGACGCCGGGCGTTTCGGCAATGGCGCGGATCAGCGTGCGCCCCATGCGCCCGGCAGCACCCACAACAACCAGTCTCATATCCGCCATGTCAATTCTCCGATTCCGGCTTTGCGCCCAACAGATCCGGCGTTTCGCTCCGGCTGGTCTGCAGCCGGTAAAAGCGCGCATAGGCGCCATTCTTGCGCTTGATCAGTTCCGCATGGCTGCCCTCTTCGGCGAGCATGCCCTGATCAAGCACGACAATGCGCCCGGCATTGACAACAGTCGAAAGCCGGTGAGCCACGACAAGCGTGGTCCGCCCGGCCATGACAGCTGTCAGCGCCTCCTGCACCTTCTGCTCGGAATCATTGTCGAGCGCCGACGTCGCTTCGTCCAGAAGCAGGATGGGCGCATTGCGCAAGATGGCGCGGGCAATCGAAATGCGCTGGCGCTGGCCGCCCGACAAGGTTGCGCCGCTTTCGCCAACCAGCGTGTCATAGCCCATGGGTTGGGCCAGGATGAAATCATGGGCATAGGCGGCGCGGGCGGCGTATTCGATATCGGCGTCACTGGCGGCCTCGCGGCCATAGCGGATATTGTCGCGGATCGAGCCTTCAAACAGATAGGGCTGCTGGGAGACATAGGCGATGGCGTTGCGCAGCGACTGCTTGGTGACCAGGGCAATGTCCTGGCCGTCAATCAGGATGCGGCCGGTATCGGGATCATGAAAGCGCTGCAGGAGCGTGACAAGCGTGGTCTTGCCGGCGCCCGATGCGCCCACAAGCGCGGTGGTGGCGCCGGCGCGTGCGGTGAAGCTCACGCCTTTCAGGACAGGCGCGCCGGGATGATAGGAGAAGGACAGGTTTTCGAAGCGGATTTCGCCCTTGCCGACGGCAAGCGGCCTTGAGCCTTCGGCATCGGATTGCGGCGGTGGCATGTCGAGGATTTCGTAGATCATGCGCGCATTGACCAGCGAACGCTCCAGACCGACCTGGACGCGGGCCAGCCGGCGGGCCGGATCATAGGCCAAAAGCAGCGCGGTGATGAAGGCAAAAAGATCGCCCGGCGGCACGTGCTGGGTGGCGGTGCGGTAGCCTGCAAAGCCGATAATGCCGGCCACCGCTGCGCCCGCCAGCACTTCGGCGGTTGGCGTGGTGCGTTCGGTCACCCGGGCAATGCGGTTGGCGCGCAGTTCGGCATTGTCAATCAGCGCACCGATGCGGCGGGCCAATTGATCCTCCATGGTGAAGGCCTTGACGATGGCTATGCCCTGGCTTGCCTCCTGAATGGCGCCGAGCAGACGGGCATTGACCTCGATTGAGCCGCGCGACATGGCGCGCAGCCGCTTCATCAGGGCATTGACCACAAGGATCAACGGCGGCCCAATGATGAGGGCGGAAAACGACAGGACAGGGTCCTTGGCGAACATGACGCCGACCAGGGCGACGAGGGCGACGAGATCGCGGGCGACCGAGGTAATGGTGATGTTGATGAGATCGCGCAGGCCAGCGACATTTTCGCTGATCTGGGCGGCAAGGCGGCCCGAGCGGTTGGCCTCGAAATAGGAAACACCGAGCTTCATCAAATGGCTGAAAATGCGGCGCTGGTAAGTGGCGACCAGATTGTTGCCGATGCGCGAGAGTGTAACTGCCTGGATATAGCCGGCAATGCCGCGCGCCACGAAGGCGCCGAAGATCGAGGCGGAGACAATCAGGATGGCGCGGATATTGGTGTCGACCAGAAACTCGTTGATGACGTCCGACATGATCCATGCCGTATAGGCGGTGGCCGCTGCCATGATGGCAAGGCAGGCCACAGCCAGCAGATAACCCGGCAGGTGCCGCCGGTAATTTTCAGCCAGCACGCGGCGCAGCACCGCAAAGGTCTCCATGCGGGTTGGAACAGCGTCTTCTTCGTTGGGCTGGGGAATCGTCATCCATTGTCTCCGTCAGGCGCGCCAGCGGCGGCCGGCGGTCTCCACGCCGAACCGCAAGGGCTGGCGGGCGAAGGCGGCGAGACCGGACATGGCGGCAAGCGGATGGGTGAGGACATTGACAGGCATGGCGCGCAAAAGGGCGCCATGCGGGGCTTTGTCTTCAAAAGCGGCGCGGAAGGCGCCGGTCAGCAGGGCAGGCAGGATTTTCTGCGCAATGCCGCCGGTCAGGAAGACGCCGCCGCGGCTCATGAAGACCAAAGCCAGATCGCCGGCCAGCCGTCCGAGATAAGTGACAAACAGATCCAGCGCCTCTTCGGCCTGCCGGTCTGTCCCGGCAAGCGCCGCGCCGGTCACGTCGGCGGGAATTGCAAAGCGCGGCGCGGCGCCATCGGCGGCGCAGACGGCGCGGTAGAGATTGACCAGTCCGCGGCCGCACAACATCTGCTCGGCAGATATGCGGCCTTCGATAGGCTCGATATGCGGAAAAACCTGAAGATCGCGCGCCGTGCGCGGGCCCATGTCGACATGGCCGCCCTCGCCGGGAACCGGTATCCACATGCCGCGCGCCTGCACCAGGCCGGCAACGCCAAGGCCGGTGCCCGGCCCCATGACCACGCAGCTGCCGCCTTGTTCGGCAATCCCGCCGCCAATGGCCGTCATGTGTTCACGGCCCAGCGCGACAACTGCCAGCGCCTGCGCTTCGAAATCATTGAGCACGACGACATCATGCAGACCGAGGCCGGACTGCAAGGCCAAAGGCCGCACCACCCAGGGGCAATTGGTCAGGGGTATTTCGTCGCCATCGACCGGACCGGCCACCGCCAGCACGGCGGAGCGCGGCAGGACCGAAGATTTGCCAAGCACGGCCTGGCGAATGGCATCATCGATCGTGGCGTAATCTGCCGTTTGAACGATCGTGATCTGGTGCGGCTCCGATTGCGCGTCCACCAGCACGGAAAAGCGCGCATTGGTGCCGCCAATGTCGCCGATCAACACAGGAAACTGCAGACTTTCGCCCGAGCCGGTCATGTCATGTCCAAACGTCACACTTCCCGCCGAAGGGGCAGGCAAGCCTGCCGTTTCCACTTCCACAGAACCGGCATGAAGGCAACGGGGCGAGGCGGGCGGCCATGCGCTATTGCTGGGGAATTTCCACCTTCGGCTTCGGTTTCCTTGCAACGGGCGCAGGCGCAGGCGAGGCCGATGGCGCAGCCAGCCCGCCGAC
>JBATMU010000391.1:0-7313 GCA_049289995.1 Rhizobiaceae bacterium
GAAACCGGATTCGCCGCCTTCGCTGGCGGTCAGCGCCCAGCCGCTGAGCGCTTGCACGGCGCGGCGGTAGGTGGCTTGATCCACTGGGCCGGGCCGCTCCATGCCGCGTTCGCCGGTGGGCAGCGGCAGGCGGAACTCCAGTTGCGCCATGATCTCCGGGCAGGCGACTTTCTGCGGACAGGGATCAGAATTCCCCCAGGCGACCGCATCGCCCTTGGCTGTGATTCCGGCCCCGGTCACCGGTGCGCCCTTGCCGGCAAGCTTGGCCTTCAGTTCGCCGCTTGCGGCATCCCAGATGTGGATTTCATGGCGAGAGCCGCCCGCCGTCGCCATCAGCTTGCCATCAGGGCTCAGCGCACTGGCGATCACCGTGCCGTCATGGCCGCGATACGCGCCAAGTGCCGCCCCGCCTTCCACGGCCAGAATTTCCGTGCGGTTGATATCTGTGCAGCGGTAGCCGCAGGAGATGACCAACGCCTTGCCGTCACCGGTGAAGGTCAGCGCGCCGACATGGTAGCTGCGCCTGGGCAGCACTGTTTTCAGCGCGCCGTCGGCGCTCGAAAATATCCGGACGTCTCCATTATCATTGCCTGCCGCAAACAGCGCGCCATCCGGCGAAACGGCAAGGGCGCGGGCCGGAAAATCCCGCATGTCCTCGGCGTCCGGCAATGGGATTGTAACGCCTGCCGCCAGATCAAACAGACGGATCCCGTTGTCGGTTGTCGTGGCGGCAATCCGGTCCTTGCCCGCAAACACAACCTTGTCAACATGGCCGGTATCGGCGTCCAGGCTGAGGCCCGGCACAAAGCTGTCGGCCGACGTCTCCCATATTTTCACCAGGCCGTCCTGTCCGCCAGCCGCCAGCCTGCCGCCATCGGGCGAAAACGCGAGATCGTAAACCGGATAATCCAGCCCCTTGAGCACGGCCGTGATCTTGCCGGTGCGGACATCGAACAGCCGCACGTCGCCGAACGGGCCCTTCAGGATATTGTCGGGTCCGAACCAGCCGCCAGCCGCCACGGTTTTTCCGTCCGGTGATATGGCCAGCCCGAAAATCTTTCCCGATTGGCCTGCACCGCGCTCGCCGCGCAATGTCCGTATCGTCACGCCGGACTGCCAGTCCCATATGCGGATGGTCTTGTCGTCACTGGCCGACAGCACGGTCTGGCCATCCGGCGAAAAGACCACGTCCTTGATAAAGGCGCGGTGACCGCCGGTGTCGAGATCAAGGAAAAAAGGCAGATCATCCCCAGCCGCCGCCGGCTCCGCCGTCTTTGGCTTGGCCTCGGATGCCGCATCGCCGGTTTTCGGTAGTTGCGCGCCTTTGGGCGGCAGCGGCGCGGCAACGGATTGCGGCATGCAGGCCGCCAAAAGGAAGGCTGCCGCAAGCACTTTCAAGCCGAAGCCCCGTTCAGCGCTTTTGTGTGACATAGGTCTCGATGGCTGCGGCATAGCTTGGCTGGCCGGCCTTGCGCTGGCTGTCGGCATAGCCGGAAAAATAGGCCCAGAACGACGAGGCGAAATCGCGGAAATAATCGTCCGCCACGCTGCGTTCGCACAAATTGCCGTTCACGCAGGACGAGACGCGGTTGAGGAAATAAACGACCCGGTCGAAATGATCACTGAATTCGCCAAGCGGCATGTCGCCGCCATCCGCCTCAAGCGCGGCCATGCCGAGCTTCTCCTGAAAAACGGCGATCTCGCGCTCGGTTGCCTTGCCGCCGATCAGCGAGGCAAATCGCGTGTTGAGATCGCCAAGGCGGATTTTCAGCGCCTTTTGCGCCGCCTGGTATTCGGGCCGCTCCCAGGTTTCCACCAGCGCCAGCGTGCGCTCGATGCGCGCTTCCTGCCGAGCCTGGATATATTGGACCGCCGAAAACACAGCGCCGGCAAACAACGCCAGCCGCACCGCCATGCCGAGCCAGGCATGCAAGCGAACGCGGAAATCCGCTGCCCGGAACGGGCTGGAATCATCCCGCGACGGTTCGGTGGCTAGCGCCTCCATGCTCATGTCGGGAAATCCTGACAGCGCCTCTTCCGGCTGTTTGGGTTTCGGCTTGGCGCTCATTGGCAGGCATCCAGGCTGATAGTCGCCGACGGATCGAGTTTCAGTTCCGGCGCTTCGAGCTTTGCTTTCAGGCAGACGAGTTGGGTCATGGTCAGGATGTATTCGGTGTCAGGCACGTCGGCGGCTGCACCGGGCTGCGGCAGGGCCGGAATGATGCCGCGGTCGGCTTCCTCAGCTTTCGGGCAATCAGTCAGGTCCACCACGACCGCTTCCGCCTTGCGCGATTCCAGCTGCGGAAATTTCCCCAGGAAACAGGCGGCCAGTTCGGAATTGATGGTCACCTTGTGCGCGCAAAGCCCGCAGGGCTGCTCGGCCGCCTGTGCGGGCAGGGCAGCGACGGCAAGCAGCAAAGCCAATACACGTTTCATCGTCAATTCCATTCCAGGCGAAGTGTCCGCCACAGGTTCAATCCGCGCAAGCCGCAAATTCAGCCTGCATTGTTATCCCGCTGGCACGGTTTCAATCGGCACCACCATGATGGCGCCGCGCCTTGCCTTGGCCTGTCCCAGCGGCTTGGCTGCGCGTGTCGCCCCGCCGCCCGCCAGTTCCTCCAGCATGGAGCCGAGATCACCGCCACCCGCCCCGCGCGAAGCCTGCCGCGTTGATTCCTGTTCAAGGAAACCGAGGTCTTCGACATTGGTGCCCGGCAGCGCTTCGTTGAGCACCACCACCATGCGTTCAATGCCGAAACTTTCTGCGGTGAAGCCCAGAATGTCCTCGTCGAGCTTGGCGCCGCTCTGCAGCCGCTCCGCATACATCTTGCCGATGGAATGGTCGCTGCCGACATAGAGAACATTGATGTCGAGCGGCTTGCCGGATTTGTTCTCGGCGGAGATGTGCACAATGTCGTCCGGCTTGGCGATGGGCACCTGCCCGCCGGTGATGGCCTCCTCGCCGCCGCCCGATCGTTTCAGCGTGAATTTCACCTCGACCGCGCCGTCCTGGTAATCCGAGGCGCTGGCCATGCGCGCCAGGTTGGTCGCCCGGTAGATCTTCACCAGCGTGGATTTGAGCGGACCGGCGAGGCCATCCGATGCCGAGGTCGTCTGGCTGGTCAAGCCGAGCGACGACGGCCGCTGCGCCTGGGCCAGCGAAATTTCGCCGGAAGGCGGCAGCAGCCAGGCTTTCGGTACGTTGTCCGATGCCTTGTCGTCGATGTCTTTTTCACTGAGCACGGCGATCCTGAGATCAGCACTTGCCCCCGACTCAACCAAAGCAATCTGCAGCGGCGCGGTGGCATCTGCGGCAATGGCGTCCAGTGCGGCATTCAACGCGGCGGCCTCGGCAGGATGCGGGCCCTTGGCGTCAGGCCGCGCAATGGTCAGCGTAAAATCCACTTGGGCATCTGCCAGCCGCGCATAGGCGTCCTTGGGGATGTCTTCGAGCTTGATGGCCTTTTGTGAGCCGTCGCCGGAAATGGCTTTCAGCCTGGCTTCGAAATTGCCGGCTGATGCGACGTCCACAAAGCCGAGTGCTGCGTCAATCGCATCGCCCGGCGCTTTCAATATGGCCAGCCTTGTGCCCGGCAAAACGCGGTGGATGGCGCCGGCGGGAATGGTGGCCTTGCCGTCTTCCAACGCCACCCGCCATTGCAGAACGCGTTCCGCGCCCGCCGCACCGAACACCGTCCGGTCAAGATCGCCCTCAAACAGCGGAGTAGGCCGCGTGCGGTTGAGGCCTGAATAGGATTGCAGCACTGCTTCGCCAAGCTGGCGGTAGGTCATGGCCGGGTTGGCCGCCAATTGCTGCATGATCGTATAGCTGAACAGGCCGTATTTCTTGGCCCCTTCCTGATTGAGCGGCAGCGGCATTTCCGGTGTCGTCTCGACGGTCTGCGCCGCGTAAAAGGCAACCAGCCCGCCGCGCTCGCCTTCGGGGCTTTCGCCTAGCGCGCTTTCGCGTGCCTCAAGGCTGCGCGATCCGTCGCCTTCGGCGATTTTCGGCGCTTTAACGCCCAGATCGTTCCAGTCGATCTTGCGTTCAGCCTCGTCGCCGCCAATGGCCGCACGGGTGGCTGTCGACGAGTGGCAGGCGTCGAAGACAATCCATACAAAAGCGCCCTTGGCGCGGATGGCGTCGAGATCAGCCTTCACCTCGTCATCGATATAGGCGTTGGGCAAGCGCTTGAATTCGCCCTCCGGCATCTTGGTGTCGGCGGGCAAAAAGATCTCATCCTTGCCGTCGGTCTCGGTCGCCGGATCAAGGGCGACCTGCTGGAAGCCATGGCCGCCGAAATGCAGATAGACAAAATCATCCTTGCCGGCCTTGGCCGCCACTTCCTTCATCGCCGCACGGATCAGGTCATGATTGGGCGAGGATTTTGCCCCTTCGACGTCATCGGCCAAAACAGTGATGTTTTCAGCCTTGAACTGTGCGTTCTTCTCCAGAAAATCGCGCACCATGGCGGTGTCATTGGCCGGGCCGACCAGCCAGTTTTTTGGCGGCAGCGCAGGATATTTGGTGACGCCCACCAACACGGCATAGCGCTCGCTGAGCGCCGCCCCCGTTCCTGTGCCCAGCGTCGCGGCAATCACAGCCGCACCTAGCAGCCGCCGTTTCAAGGTCAATTGGTTCATTGCGTCACTCCCAGGCACCGGGCACAGCCTCGGCTGCGATCATGTCAGGATTTTGATCGCAGCCGGACGACTATTTCACGATCCTTGGTGTGCTGGGAATGCCAATCCTTGGGTGGACGCTGAAAAATTTATTGCCCGCCGAGGCAGGACTTGAGCGATCCGGCCAGCGCCTTGAGCAGCGCCTCATACTGGCCGGGACCGGCCGGCATGTCCGCGCCAAGCGGATCGAGCACGCCGCGCCGCGCATTGGTGCCCTCGGTGATGACATCGGCCAGGCGCGCATCAAATTGCGGCTCGGCGAGTACGCATTGCGTGTCCGTTTTCTGGATCAGCGTGCGCAACTCGGCCAGCCGCTGTGCGCCCGGCATGACATCGGGATTGATGGTGATGGCGCCGGATGCTTCCAGGCCGAAACGGTTCTCGAAATAATGGTAGGCGTCGTGAAACACGATGAAGTGTTTGTCCTTGAATGGCGCAAGTTCTGCCTGCAGTTCAGCGGTCAGGCCGGTCATCCGTGCAGCGAAGGCCTGCGCATTTGCTTCATAGAGCGCGGCTTGCCCGGGATTTTTGGCGGCGAGCACCTGTGCGGCATGCATGGCCATCAGGCCGGCATTGGCCGGATCAAGCCAGACATGCAAATCTGCCTCTTCGTCATGGGCGTGCCAGCCCGCCTCTTCGCCCTCATGCGCGCCATGTTCCTCAAGGTCATGCGCCTCGAAGGCGCCGCCCTCGCGCGGCTTGAGGATTTCAATTCCGGGAATTTCGGACAATTCGGCGCCAACGCCGGGAACCGTGCCTTCCAAAGGCTTGGCGAGAAAATTCTCCATGCCATGGCCGATCCAGAAAATCACGTCGGCTTCCTGCACGATGCGCGCCTTGTCCGGCGTCAGGCTGGCGGTGTGCTCGGTGATGTTGCCTTCCACCAAGAGATCAGGCGTGCCGGCGCCCTGCATGACTGCTGAAATGATCGAATGCACCGGCTTGATGGATGCCGCAACCTTGAGGTCTTTCGCCAAAGCCGGGGTGCCAAGGGCTGCTGCAATCAGGAGCGCGGGATAGATGGGGCGCATTGCGGATGCCTTTCATTCGAATTGCTTTGGGCCGGAATAGCGCTGGCCAAACGTGACAATCTGTTATAACATTACAATAGATATGTTATAGTATTACGCTCGTCAAGAGGCAGGAGCCGCATTGTCAGAAATTCAGGAAACCGTTCCCTTGGTGGCGCTGTCGGGTGTCGGCGTTCGCCGACAGGGCCGCTGGCTGATCCGCGATGTCAGCTTCGCCGTGCGCCCCGGCGAAATCGTCAGCCTGATCGGTCCGAACGGCTCTGGCAAATCGACTTCGGTGCGCACGGCGCTCGGCATCATCCGGCCTGATGAAGGCAAAGTGTCGGCACGGCCCGGCCTGTCGGTCGGCTACATGCCGCAGAAGCTCGCCATAGACCGCTCCATGCCCCTGCCGGTGTGGCGGTTCATGCGTTTGACCCAGCATCTTGATGATGCAGCAATTGACAGGGCGCTGGCTGAGACCGGTGCGGCCCATTTGCGCCGCGCCGACATGCAGAGCCTGTCGGGCGGCGAATTCCAGCGCGTCATGCTGGCCCGCGCTTTGGCCCGCAACCCCGCCCTGCTGGTGCTGGATGAACCGGTTCAGGGCATCGACACCTCCGGTGAAATCACCATGTATGAACTGATTGCCGAAGCGCGGCGGCGCACCGGCTGCGGCGTGCTCCTGATCTCCCATGACCTGCATGTCGTGATGGCAGCCACCGATACCGTGGTCTGCCTGAACGGCCATGTCTGCTGTTCCGGCGCACCGGGTGCGGTGCAGGACAGCGCGGCCTACAAGGCGCTGTTCGGCCCGCGCGGTGATTCAGCCTTGGCGCTTTACCAGCATCACCACGACCATGAGCACCTGCCCGGCGGCTCTGTGACCCCGGCGCATGTGCATGGCCCCGGCTGCGGCCACGACCACCATGAAGACCACCATCATGCCGGCCACAAGCATGGGAGCCATGGCCATGTTTGACGATTTCTTTGTCCGCGCCCTTTTTGCCGGCGTCGGCACAGCTTTGGTGGCGGGTCCGATGGGCTGTTTCGTCGTCTGGCGGCGCATGGCCTATTTCGGCGACACCATGGCCCATTCCGCGCTGCTCGGTCTGGCGCTGGCCTTGCTCGCCGGGGTGAGCCCGTTTGCCGGGGTCTTTGCAGTCACCGCGCTTCTGGCCATTGTTCTATTGGTGCTGGAGCGGCGGCCCGGCCTGTCGGCCGATTCGCTGCTCGGCATCCTGTCGCATGCCGCCCTGGCGATCGGCATCGTTCTGGTGTCGCTGATGACTTGGGTGCGCGTCGACCTGATGGGCCTTTTGATCGGCGACGTCCTTGCTGTCACCAAGGCTGATCTTGTGGCGCTTTATGCCGGCGGCATGATCGTGCTGACCGTACTATCGGCAATCTGGACGCCTTTGGTGGCCGGCACGGTCAGCGAAGGCATTGCCGAGGCCGAAGGGTTGGCGGCCAGCCGGGCGCGGGTGATCTTCACGCTGCTCATGGCGATTGTTATCGCCATCGCC
The DNA here is from genome assembly GCA_049289995.1 of Rhizobiaceae bacterium. Classification (GTDB taxonomy): domain Bacteria; phylum Pseudomonadota; class Alphaproteobacteria; order Rhizobiales; family Rhizobiaceae; genus JBATMU01. Next base: position 7,220 of record JBATMU010000391.1, read on the forward strand.
ATGAAGATTGTCGGCGTCATTCTCATCACTGCACTTTTGATCATTCCCGTCGCCGCGGCCCGCCGTCTCGCCGTCACGCCGGAGAGCATGGCGG
>JBATMU010000392.1:0-7648 GCA_049289995.1 Rhizobiaceae bacterium
TTTTCGTTCTTCCCATAGGCAAGCAGCGCATAGATCGGCGCGTCATCGCTGTACCAGTAATAGATGACTCTTGCGCCGCCACGCTTACCCTTGCCTTTGGCTCCGAACCGCATCTTTCGAACGCCACCAGTACCCGGGATTTCGTCGCCGACCTGCGGATTGGCTGCAAGGAAGTCGATCAGTTCCTTTCGCTCATCGTCGCTGAACAGCGCCGCCGCCTGCTTGATGAACAATGGTGTTTCGGCGACGGTCTGCATACGCTTCCTATAACCCAGTGGGTTATACATGCGATGGCGGTAGGCCAGAGTCAAGAGCCGACGCGCTGCAAAGACACCTTCAACCCATCAGTTATTCGTATCTTCCTTAATTGGATTTCCGACTCTTACCATCCACTCAGGCGCTGCAGATGGCCGCTGACATACAGAATCGCTCCTCCCGTCGATCAGAAGGTCGCCTCATCGGCTACGCGCGCGTGTCTACGGACGAACAGGCAACGCAAGCTCAAGAGATGGAGCTGCGGTCGACAGGCTGCGAGTTGATCGTCGAGGAACACGGTTCCGGCGCCTCTCGTGCCCGCCCCGCGCTTGCTCGTCTGCTTCGGGAGATCAAGACCGGCGAGACACTGGTTGTGGTGCGGCTCGACCGCCTGGCGCGCTCGGTTAGCCATTTGCTTGATGTCATCGAGGATCTCACGGCCAAAGGCGCGCATTTCCGGTCGCTCAGGGATCCGATCGACACGACCACACCCCAGGGTATGTTTTCTCTGCAGGTCCTTGGTGCCGTCGCCCAGTTGGAGCGCGCGCTGATCTCCGAGCGCACCAAGGCCGGGATCAAGGCTGCGAAGGCCAAGGGCAGGTTGCCCGGCAATCCCGGGATTCGCGAAAGACGGCCCGAGGCGCTGGCCAAGATGACAGCCGCTCAGAAGGCAGCCTATGGCGCGCGGCTTCAATCCACGGCGCAGCAATGGCTGCCAATCGTGCGCCGCATGCGCCCGGACCACACCTGGGACGACATTGCCCGATTTCTGAAAGATCGCGGGTTGAACTGGACGCCAGAGCGGTTAAGGCGCGCTTTCAAATGGATGGTCGCCGAAGGGATGGCTGACGCCGCCCTGCTCCGGAAATCCCCGCCTCGACCGCCTGAGGATAGGCTGATGACGCTTGTTGCCGGTATCTATTCATCCAACACCGACCTCACCCTGCGCGAGATTGCAGGCCAGCTCGAACGTCTACATGAGCGGACTCCACGTGGTGGCGGCAAATGGTCGCCGTCTTCGGTCAAAAACCTGTTGGATCGGGCGAAGAGGCTGGGGCTGATTGAAAGCGCTTGAACGCTGCCAGAAGCGATAGTTTGAAGCGCTTTTCCTTGCAAATCTTCCATGCAGTGGAAGAATTACAAGGTAATCTCTCACAGCGGCGCGCAGGCCTTGCTCATCAAAAATCCCACGGTGAGATTACTTCGACACCGGTATCAGCAAAATCCTTGACGTTTCGCGTTGCGAGTTGGCCGCCATTGACGCGTGCGATCGCTGCGATCATCCCGTCAGGCGCTGACATTTTCCGGCCTTCCCGTTTGGCGGTGCCCATGATGTCGCCATAGGCCATCGCTGCCTCTTCCGTCAGACCAAAAATACGGTCCGCGAAACGCCGGCGCCAGTCGGACAAGCCCTGTTCAAGCCGTTTTGCCCGTTCGTCGGGCCGTATTTTCTCGATACCGTAGGAGACCTCGGCAATGGTCACTGTCGGAAGCGCCAGTTCTGCGTCATGCCGGATCAGCCAGGCCATAACTGCTTCATCAGGCACCTTGTTCAATGTCTCGGAGACCACATTCGTATCGAGAAAGATCAAAGGTCCGGACCTTCATGCGCCGTACGATCAGCACGGATGACCTCCTCGAGATCAATATCGGTGCCAAAGGCGCTGGACACGCGTTTGTAGAATTCTGCAGCCGGCTCCCTGCCTGCCTCGCGGACCTCATAGGCCTCCAAAGCACGCTCAACAATTTCGGCAATGGAGCGGTGTTCGCGACGCGCCAGGCGGTGTGCCAAATCACGCGCCCTAGCGCTTCGTACGGATAGTTGTGGCTCTGCCATGATGGTTTCCCTTCTGATCACAATATACGCCTCTTCGTCTTTGCCATCAAGATGGCTGTCGATGGCTTAGTGGCAAACTCGACTAACGCTTAGGCCTGTTGAGGGACTTGATCAGAGCGTCCGACACCTGAAGACGCCCCTCCTCCGGGTCTCGAAAGTCAGGATTCCGCTCATTTGCCTTCCCGGCGGCCTTGTCTGCATCAAGCTTGGCCCTGAGCAAGGCCATGACCATGGGCCAGGTGGAGAACTGCCCTGCCCTCGCCTTGTCCGTCAGGCTGCGCAGATAGCCGCCGGCGCTGTTGATCTGATCTGATCGCTGAAGGATCGCGGCCAAGGTAATCGCCGCCTGCATCTCACCCATCGCTTCGCAGGCCTCAGCCCAAGCGCTCGGACTAATCCCCAGCATTGGCCGGGCGACCTCCGCCGTTGCCAGAAAGTCGCGCCAGTGGCGGATTTCACCACCCTGGGCGAGGTCTTTCAGGTTCGGGCAGGCGTCCAGCACGATCCCCAATGGCAAATCGCGTTGTGGCAGGCTCCGCAGGTTGTCAGTTTCCGCAGGTCTGGCGTCCGCTTCTTTTTTTATTCCCAAGCCATGTTCAGATTCAAAATTGGAGTCTGTATTTGAATTCTGTTTGTGGCGTCCGGAATGGGACTCATTGGCGTCCATATTTTGTGTTTTTGCGAATGTTTCCAACTGCTCATGGACTTCGACCCAAAGGTCCTCGAGTTCCTCGCAAAGGCTCTCGACGAGCTGTCGTGGCGCTGTGCGCGGCAGTCGGCCGATGATCTCCTGATAGATATGGCTGACGCGTCCCCAATTGCCCGGAACGCCCTCCTCGATACCGGCGTCGATCATCTTGACGATATCCCGGCGCAGGAGCGTGAGACGCTCTTTGGCGACCTTGAAGGCGCGTTTCTCGGCCTGCACCGCTTCCGCCAGGTCTTCAAACTCCTGAGCGCGTGCAACGATCGGTGAGAGATCAAAGCCATAGGCCTGCTCGACCTGCCCGCCCCTGCCCTTGCGTGCGTAACGCTTGCCGTTCGGGCTGTCACGGCGAATGATCAGTCCGCAATCGACCAGGACGGCCAGATGGCGGCGCAGCGTGGTTGGCGGAATGCCGTTGGCGCGCGCCATCAGCTGCTCGTTTGATGGCCACACGATCAGCCCGCCGTCGCTGGAGAGTTCGCTGTCCGGGTGAAAGGACAGAAGCGCATTGAGGATCGCTAGTCCGCGGTCTGTTGCGCCGATGAGGTCCTTGGCTTCGCGGATCAAGCGAAAGACCTTCCACTTCTCGACGACCGCACCCTGCGGCATGGATTTTGCGGCGACTTGGCTTGCCATTTGGCCAAGTGTCATCGGCCGCCGCCCAAAGGGCGTCGTTGTCATATGCGTGTGCATGTTCTCGTTACCTATCGCTAGGCAATAGAAAACTGCTCGCCGAAAAGGCGATCATGACTCAAAAGAGCCTTGACGATGATTTCGGGAAGTGCGATTCTCTAGCTGCTAAACATTCGAGAAGGGCTTCCGGAAGCGATTTCGGGGGCCTTTTTCTTTGCCGGTTTTGTCTCAGCCGCCAAATCGCGGCCATGAAGTCACTGCTTGCCCTCCCCATCTGTTTCAAGAAATTCATCGTAGAGCCGCTCCAAGCGGCGCGAAACAAACGCCCCAAAACTAGTTGCGTCTTTCGATTTTAGGGCAAGAGTGAACGATCGGCCGGTACCCCTCGTCGAGACCTTGACCGCATTCTTGGAAAGGCTCCAAGTCTTCTCATCCACTTGCTGCTTTTGTGGCCGCTTTCCCTTTGTTGCCTTTAGCGCTGTGATTACTCGCTCGAACTTCTCTTCACTAGAGAGTTCCGCGATGCCGACATCATGCGCGACCTCCAACGCAATCTCGATATTGCCAGGCTTATCTAGCAGCAGCTTGAGTTCGTACCATCGATCGCGCCCAATACCTTTAGCTCTTCCGATTGCCTCAATTAGTTTCGGTTCCAGTGAGGCAACGGATAGCATCTTTGAGAGCGTTGGCTTATCGACGCCGATAGCAGCCAATGCGGTGGAGTTGTCAGTATCATAATTGTTACGGATGATGTCCGCAGCGAAAAGCGCCTTCTCGATAAAGGACGTATTTGCGCGCGCATTGTTTTCCTGACCTTGCGCAATTACATGCTCTCGATCTGACATCTTTTTCACAACGGCACGGAGCTTGATACCAAGCTCCTTTGCCACGCGATGTCGGAGACGCCCAAAAACGAGCATATATCGCCCTGAGAGATTTGGGTGAGGGCGTATCAATGCGGGAGTGTTTTGTCCCGATTGCCGAATAGAATCGAGAACCTGCCGGTAGTCCGTTTCATAATCTGACTTGTCGATATTCACGCGATCCTTGGCAAAGGACTCGTCGACCAGATCAGGGTCAATTTCGACAATCGTCTCGCCTTCGAGCAACTTGTCAGCGTGAGCTGCCATTTCATCGATTGAGCTAATGATCGAACGAGACGCTCCCTTGATGGTATAGTCCAATGCGACCGGCCTTTCGGCAGGTTTGCCGTCGCTATCCATAATGGTAGCAAAAGGGTTTTTCCGAGCCATCGAACTAAAATCCTCGAGAAGAGCTTATAAGATTGAAATGCATGGGTTTTTCGGTGGTTTTGACGGCAGTCAACATCATATCCGCCCCCAAGCCCGATGGATCAGACCCTGGATCTCGAAGTTCACCGCATCCATGCTATCAATTGCTCGATCATAGGTATCCCGATTGAAATTCGATCTTTCGACCTCGTAGAGGGTCTGCTTAGTCAAGCCAGCATCCGAGACGGCGGTGGACTTCAGCATCGGATTCTTCAGGATTTCCTCGGCGAGCATCGATTGCATAAAGCCAAGCATCTGCGCCTGCGGGATATCTGTCGGCTCGTAGCGGGTGATGAGGTAACGAAGCCAATCGAGCTGCACATGAGCACCAGCCTTCTTGATGGACTTCAAAATATTACCGAGCATCAACAGAAACTGGCTCATGCTCATGAGATCGAGCATCTGCGGATGAACCGTGATGAGCACCGAAGTGGCGGCTGAAAGAGCCGACAATGTCAGATATCCAAGCTGTGGCGGGCAGTCGACAACAACCACATCATACCTGTCATCAATCGCTCCGAACGAACGTGCAATACGGGTAAAAAACCGCTTCCCCTCTTGAGAAGGCGATTGCATCGCCAACGGGGTGTCATATTCATATTCCTGTAGTTCCAGATTTGCCGGAATAATGTCCAGAAGCGGGAAGTTGGTAGGCCGAATGACTTCCTGAATCGGTACAGGTTCTTCATATTGGATGGCGTCATAGAGCGATGGATTCTTATCTAGCTCAGGCTGAAATCCATGGAGCGCAGACAAAGATGCCTGGGGGTCAAGATCGACCGCCAAAACCCTGTGCCCAGTCAACGCTAGGTGTTGCGCCAAATGGGCGGTCGTCGTGGTCTTTCCAGACCCGCCTTTGAAATTTACAACTGAGATTACCTGCAGTTTCTCGCCAAGTTTCCGATGAGGAACATACTGCTTGGAATCAGACCGTCCGTTCTTATCGAGATAGTCACGAAGCTCGGACATCTGTTCAGCCGTATAAAAGCGTCGCCCACCCGAAACGACAAAAGGTTCGGGACCCTTGTTTTCCAAATGAAGTCGTTTCAGATTGTTCGGACTGACGCCAAGGTAATGAGCAACTTCCGCCATGGAGAACTTGCGGAGTGTTTTTTCTCCCGTTGTCGGAAACTTCTCGACGCGCAGTTGGTCGAGCTTGCGCGATATCTCTGCGCCTTGGGCGAGAATCTTATCGTCAAACTCGAAGGTGGGAAGGGCCGACATCACGAAGAACCTCAAAACAAGAAAATGGCGCCAAATTCGCCTAATCGCATGATTTAGCGCCAGTATGTTCGATTCTCGGGTTCTGGCAAGCGAAATAAGATTAACGAAACCTTAATGAGCACGTCGCCGACATGCGTCCGGTCGCGGCATTTTTCGTATATTTTCTCATTATTTCAATATCTTATTGCATGGCTTTACCTGAAGCGATGTCCGGAATTACCCCGGCAGATCTGCCGGGGGACAGAGCTTTCGCTGCGCCTGGAAAAACCCGCTCTTTGGCCGGAATCGGCGGCCTCTCTCCCAAAATCATGCGACTCAGTCGTGTGATCTGTGAATCGTCGCAATCCATGCGCACCTGAAACCCCGCCTGCAACTTGCCCCGGCAGTTCTGCCGGGGTGATGATCTTCACCCGATGCGCCACAACCCGGACCCAATTGATGATCGGGGACGGGACAGCATGGCGTCAGTGCCAAACAACACTCTGCAGACAATGGCAGCATGCGGCGGAACGCCGTCATGAGCGCTGCTTCTTCGCATGCGCGCTTGGTGCGCAAACTCCGTGAAGCGCTGGGCGAGGCGATCTCCGCAGCCCTCGACGATGACCACGTCGTCGAGGTGATGCTGAACCCGGATGGGCGGTTGTTCGTCGAGCGGCTGGGGGAGGGGATTGCGCCCATTGGCGCCCTGAAGCCTGGTGCCGCCGAGATCATCATCGGCAGTGTTGCCCATGCCATTCAGACGGAAGCCGACGAGACCCGTCCGATCATTTCAGGGGAGCTGCCGATTGGCGGGCACCGCTTTGAGGGGCTGCTGCCGCCAGTCGTCAGCGCACCGAGCTTCACCATCCGCCGCAGGGCTTCGCGACTCATCCCGCTCGATGATTATGTGGCAAGCGGCGTGATGAACAGACTGCAGGCGAGCCAGATCCGCAGCGCCATCCGGGACCGACTGAACATTGTCGTCTCGGGCGGCACCGGATCGGGGAAGACGACGCTTGCCAATGCAGTCCTTGCCGAGGTTGTCAGGTCAGCGCCGGAACACCGGCTGCTCATTCTCGAGGACACGGCCGAAATCCAGTGCGCTGCCGAAAACGTGGTGGCCTTGCATACCACCGACACTGTCGACATGGCACGGCTTCTGAAAAGCACGATGCGGCTACGGCCTGACCGGATCATTGTCGGCGAGGTTCGCGATGGCGCAGCGCTGACGCTGCTCAAAGCCTGGAACACAGGTCATCCCGGTGGCATCACAACGATTCATGCCAACAACGCCCAATCGGCGCTTCGTCGGCTCGAGCAGCTGACAGCGGAAGCCAGCCAACAGCCAATGCGCGAGGTGATCGGCGAGGCCGTTGATCTCGTCGTCTCGATTGAACGCACAGCAACAGGACGGCGCGTGCGCGACGTCATGCGTGTCAGCGGCTACGAGCATGGGCGCTACCAGACAGACCATCACTCCCAGATCGACGAGGACAGTCATGCCGCATAGGTTCCGCAAATCCGCAATTGTTACCGGCCTCGCTCTTGCGACTGGCCTTGCCTTGGCAAGTCAGGCCCTGGCGAGTTCCGGCGCTGGCCTGCCCTGGGAAGGGCCGCTGCAACAGATCCAGCAATCGATCACCGGACCAGTCGCGGGCTTCATTGCGCTTGCCGCTGTCGCGGTTGCCGGCGGCATGCTGATCTTCGGCGGGGAGCTCAATG
>JBATMU010000393.1:0-1868 GCA_049289995.1 Rhizobiaceae bacterium
GGCAGCAATGGCGCCACCTTGGACGTGAACCATTCGAGGCCAACCCTGTTGGGCTGCCATGTCCATGAACCGATGAGGCCGGCATCATGGGCAATTTGCCGCCTGGGCCGCACTAGCGCTTCGCGGGTGATCAACGGCAAGGCAACCGAACGTCCTGGCTTGTCAACGCCCAGCGCCGCCCTGTCATCTTCAGCCAATGTAAAGACAAAACGCGCCCGCCCGCACAGCCGTGATTCCAGCGCTTTGAGCAGTCGTGCCTCGCGTGCGAAAAGCAGGCGCTGAAACGACCCTTGCGCTGACCTGGCATTGCCGGCAGCCGATAGATGCTCGACATTGTGGGCGACATAGATCGACGGTTTTTCAGAGAAAATGCCTTCGAAAGCGCCGGCAAGCTGAAAGGAATTGAGCACGAAACCATCAAAAGGTTCAAAGGCGGCAAGCGCCCGACGCACCTCGCCTGCACTGACTGCCCGCATTTTTGCCGATGCAAATGTCAGCCTGTTGGCCATGGCCGTCGCCAACCACTCGCTTTTCTGCCAGGCCGAAGCGCTATCCGTGCGAACGTCCATATGACCGAGCAATTGGGTGTTTGCCGGCTCTGACGGCTCACGGCCCGGCCAAGCAAAGCCGAGGAAGGACAGCTGCACCCCATGCCGGCGCAAGGATGCGGCAATCGCCGAATTGGCGATTTCATAGCCGGAGCCCAATTGACCGTCCGGAACGAGCGAGCTGACAAAAACGAGATGCATGCGAATTTCCCGATCCCGGCATTTCTAGCAAAGGCGGGTGAAACGTTGATTAAGCAGACTCTGCCGTTTTCCGGACGCAAGCTGTTCTTTTCGCTGCATTTGGCGCTCATGATTAACACATCGTTAAAGGAAGCGGGGTGATACCGGGTCAACAAGCCGCCGGACCAAACATGACCGAACCTGCCATTTCCATTGCCTGTCAGTCGCCGGGGCTTGATGCATCCGGCTTCGACGTCATCGTGACGCTGCCCACTTTCCGGCGGCCCGGACAATTGCTGGAGACATTGCGGTCGCTGAAAAACCAGGAGACTGCGCTGCGCTTTGCAGTGATTGTCATGGACAACGATGCCGAACGCCGCGAGGGTGCGACGGCAGCGCTGCCCGTGTTTCAATCTGGCGAGATGCAGGGACTGGTTATCCTTGCCCATCAGCGGGGCAATTGCTTTGCCTACAATGCCGGCTGGGAAACCGCGATGAGCCGGTTTTCGGATTTCAGCCATATCGCCGTGATTGACGATGATGAGATCGCTTCGCCTGCCTGGCTGGCCTCGCTGGCCGCAACCGCTGAAAGATATCATGCCGACATTGTTGGCGGACCGCAGATACCGGTATTTCCGGAGGGCGCAGACTCGCGCTGGCGAGACCATCCCGTATTCCTGCCGCCATATGAGGCCACCGGACCTGTTCAGGCTCTCTATTCATCCGGCAATCTTCTCATTGCCCGGGACGTTTTGGCCAGAATGCCGAAACCCTATCTTGACCCGCAGTTCAATTTCATAGGCGGCGGTGATTCCGATTTCCTGAGCCGGTGCAAGATTTCAGGCATGCGCCTGGCATGGTGCGCGGAGGCCGAAATCCATGAGGCCGTACCGGAACGGCGACTGGAAGCGGACTGGGTTCGCGCCCGCGCCCAGCGCAATGGCATGATCTCCACGCTCGTCGAGCAACGCAAACGGGCCAACGAGCCGCTCGGCAGGATCAGAGTGCTGTCCAAGAGTCTTGCCCTGTTGGCGGCAGCGCCTTTGCGCAGCCTTGTGCGGCTTGGGCAGGCGCAATCCATGTCAATCGCCTCTTATCCGCTGCATGTCGCAATCGGCCGGATGATGGGGGAACTGGGGA
>JBATMU010000394.1:0-2805 GCA_049289995.1 Rhizobiaceae bacterium
TGCGCCAACCGCGGCCCCTGCCGCGCCTACCGCCAATGGCGTGCCCTCGCCCATGGTCGGCACCGTCTACCTGTCGCCGGCGCCGGATGCACAGCCTTTCATCGCCGTCGGCCAGCAGGTGCGCGAAGGCCAGACCCTGCTCATTATCGAAGCCATGAAGACGATGAACCAGATCCCCTCGCCGCGCTCCGGCACGGTCAAGGCCATATTGGTTGAGGACGCCCAGCCCGTCGAATTCGGCGAGCATCTGATCATTCTCGAATAAGGGACCGGAAACATGTTCCACAAGGTCCTGATCGCCAATCGCGGCGAGATCGCGCTCCGGGTGCTGCGCGCCTGCAAGGAGCTCGGTATTCCCACGGTTGCCGTCCATTCCACCGCCGACGCCGAAGCCATGCATGTGCGCCTTGCCGACGAAAGCGTCTGCATCGGCCCCCCGCCGGCCCGCGACAGCTATCTCAACATTCACCAGATTGTTGCGGCCTGCGAAATCACCGGCGCCGACGCCATCCATCCCGGCTATGGTTTCCTGTCGGAAAACGCCAAATTCGCCGAAATCCTCGAAGCCCATAAAATCACCTTCATCGGACCCTCGGCAGCCCATATCCGCATCATGGGCGACAAGATCGAGGCCAAGCGCACCGCCAAGCGGCTCGGCATTCCGGTAGTGCCAGGTTCGGATGGCGCGGTCACCGAAGAGGCCGACGCCAAGCGCATTGCCGCGCAGATCGGCTATCCGGTCATCATCAAGGCGTCAGCCGGCGGCGGCGGCCGCGGCATGAAGGTCGCCCGCTCCGAAGACGACCTTTCGGTGGCGCTCGCCACCGCGCGCACCGAAGCCGGTGCGGCCTTTGGCGATGATGCCGTTTACATAGAAAAATATCTCGAAAAGCCGCGCCATATCGAAGTCCAGGTCATGGGCGACGGCATGGGCGGCGGCATTCACCTTGGCGAACGCGACTGCTCGCTGCAGCGCCGCCACCAGAAGGTCTGGGAAGAAGCCTCCTCGCCTGCCCTCAACGCCGAGGAGCGCGAAAAAATCGGCGCGATCTGCGCCAGGGCCATTGCCGGGCTTGGCTATTCGGGCGCCGGAACCATCGAGTTCCTGTATGAGAACGGCGAATTCTATTTCATCGAAATGAACACGCGCCTGCAGGTTGAGCACCCGGTAACCGAAGCCATTACCGGGCTTGATCTGGTGCATGAGCAGATCCGTATCGCCTCGGGCGGCGGCCTGTCGCTGACCCAGGATGAAGTGCGCTTTTCGGGCCACGCCATCGAATGCCGAATCAATGCCGAGGATCCTCGCACCTTCACGCCTTCGCCCGGCACCATCACCCATTTCCACATGCCGGGCGGCTTGGGCGTCCGCGTCGATTCCGGCGTCTACTCCGGTTACAAGATCCCGCCCTATTACGACAGCCTGATCGGCAAGCTGATCGTGCATGGCCGCAACCGCGTCGAATGCATGATGCGCCTGCGCCGGGCGCTCGATGAAATCGTGGTCGACGGCGTCAAGACCACGCTGCCGCTGTTTCGCGAACTGGTCAGCAATCCCGATATCGCCAATGGCGACTACGACATCCACTGGCTGGAAAAGCACCTCGCCGGACAGGCCTGAGTTGAAACCGCGCCCCGGTCAGAAAATCGATCCGGATGTGCTGCTCAGGGCCTATGCGGGCGGCGTGTTTCCGATGTCGGAAAGCGCTGATGACCCGGAAATCTTCTGGGTGCGGCCGCAGGTGCGCGGCATCATCCCGCTCGAAGGCTTCCACCTGCCTGCGAGCCTGCGCAAGACGATCCGCCGCGCTCCGTTCCGCATCGCTTTCGACACGGATTTTGACGGCGTCATTTCCGGCTGCGCGGAAGCCCGCGACATCCGCCCCTCAACCTGGATCAATGATCCGATCCGCGAGGCCTATGGCGAACTGTTTGCGCGCGGCCATTGCCACACGGTCGAAGCCTGGGAAGGCGAAAATCTGGTTGGCGGCCTTTATGGCGTAACGCTTGGCCGGGCCTATTTCGGCGAAAGCATGTTTTCGCGCCGCAACGATGCCTCGAAAATCTGCCTCGCCGCCTTGGTGGACCGTCTGCGTGAAAAGGGCTTCGTGCTCCTCGACACCCAGTTCACCACCGAGCATCTCAAGCGCTTTGGCGCGGTCGACGTGCCGCGCGCCCGCTATGAGGAGCTTCTGGCCGCAGCGCTCCAGGGCCGGGCAGACTTCTGATTATTTCGTCTTGGCCGGGGCCGGCACATCGGACGATTTCTTGCAGTTCTTCAGCCACACGTCGTAGACCGGGTGCTCAACCGCATTCAGGCCGGGGCTTTCGGCAAACATCCAGCCGGTGAAAATCCGGCGGATCTTGCGGTCCAGGGTGATTTCATCGACTTCCACGAAGGAATCGGTCTTGGGCGCTTCTTCCTGCGGCCGCGAATAACAATTGCGCGGCGTCACCTGCAGTGCACCAAACTGCACCGTCTCGTTGACATAGACATCGAAAGTGATGATGCGCCCGGTGATCTTGTCGATGCCGGAAAACTCGGCGACCGGATTGGCGATTTTCTCCGCCAGCGCCGCAGACGGCAGCCAGGCTGCAGCCAGAATCACAGGAAGAATTCGCCAGGTTTTCATGCGCCGCCTTGTCGCCCGAACATGCTGAATATGCCGTTAACGGGCGATTGTGGCGATAAAGGTTCGGCCCGCTCTCACTTGCCCGGCGTCCAGGCGTCATAATCGCCGGTCACCCGCGGCCGCTCGCCCTTGCCGAGCAGCGAACCGGCGGGCCGGTAGGCCTGCGCCGAGC
>JBATMU010000395.1:0-2495 GCA_049289995.1 Rhizobiaceae bacterium
GTGCCGTGCGTGCCGGCCTGCGCACCCTGCTGTTGCCGGCACTGCCACCCGGTGCAGCCAACGGCGTGGAGGCGGCGGCACGAATTGTTACCGGAGAGTAGGCGAGCATCCGCGCGCGTCCTGCTGAACGCGGTACGCTGCACTCCCGTTGTCAGTTCACCTGAAGCGGAGGTCGTCAGCAATGCCGAAGCACATTTTCGTGACCGGAGGCGTTGCCAGCTCCCTGGGCAAGGGTCTCACCGCGTCATCGCTGGGTCGTCTGTTGAAGATGCGTGGCTTGCGGGTCACCATGCAAAAGCTCGACCCGTACATCAACGTCGACCCCGGCACGATGAACCCGTTCGAGCACGGTGAGGTGTTCGTCACCGACGACGGCGGCGAGACCGACCTCGACCTGGGCCACTACGAGCGGTTCATCGACGAGCCGCTGACGCGCAACTCCAACGCCACCACCGGCAGCATCTACCAGGCAGTGCTCGCGGCGGAGCGCCGAGGCGACTACCTGGGCAAGACCGTGCAGGTCATCCCGCACATCACCGACGAGATCAAGAGCCGCATCCGGCGCCTGGCCACCGACGACGTCGATGTGGTCATCACCGAGGTAGGCGGCACGGTCGGCGACATCGAGATCCTTCCCTTCCTGGAAGCGTTGCGCCAGTTCCGCACCGACGTCGGTCGCGACAACATCTGCTACATCCACGTCACGCTGGTGCCGTTCATCGGCCCCTCGGGCGAGCAGAAGACGAAGCCCACGCAGCACTCCGTCACCGAGTTGCGCAGCCGTGGCATCCAGCCCGACATCATCGTGTGCCGCAGTGAGGCGCCCCTCAGCGACAACCTGAAGCGCAAGATCTCCAGCCTGTGCAACGTCGACAACGACGCGGTGGTCAACGCCGCCGACGCCCGCAACATCTACGAGCTGCCGCTCATCCTGCACGACGAGGGCCTCGACACGGTGGTGTGCGAGCGCCTGCGCCTCGACGCACCCATCGACCTCACCCCGTGGCGCGAGATGGTGACCATGGTTGAGGCCGCCACCAAGCCGGTGAAGATCGGTCTCATCGGCAAGTACGTCGACTACCAGGACGCCTACCTGTCCGTGGTCGAGAGCCTGAAGCACGCCGGGTTCCACCACGGCGCCAAGGTGGAGATCGACTGGATCCAGGCCGAGGAGGTGGAGGGTTTGTTGGTGGCCGAGCGCCTCGCCGACCTCGACGGCATCGTCATCCCCGGTGGCTTTGGCGATCGTGGTTTCGAAGGCAAGATCGCCGCTGCCGGCTATGCCCGCGAGCACGACATCCCCTGCTTGGGCCTGTGCCTGGGCCTGCAGGCGATGACCATCGACTTCGCTCGCAACGTGATGGGTTTGGTGGGCGCCAACAGCACCGAGATGAACCCCGACACGCCGTACCCGATCATCGACCTGATGCACGACCAGCGTGACGTGAGCGACAAAGGCGGCACGCAGCGGTTGGGCGCCTATTACGCCATCCTGGAACCCGACAGCCGGGTGCACCGGGCCTATGGCGAGCCGGTGGTCAGCGAGCGGCACCGGCACCGCTACGAGCTGAACGCGCAGTGGAAGCCGCGCCTGGAGGCAGCCGGGTTGCGCTGCACCGGCCTGTCGCCCGACCGGCGGCTGGTGGAGTTCATCGAGTTCGTCGACCACCCGTTCTGGGTGGCCACACAGGCGCATCCCGAGTTCAAGAGCCGCCCCGACCGGCCGCATCCGTTGTTCCGGGAGCTCACCGCTGCCGCGCTGGCTCGACGCGAAGCCCGCACACCGACGTTGCGGGTCGTGGAAGAGCCGGCAACGCCGTCGGTGGCATGACGACGCCGTGAGCGGCTTTCGCCATCTGGGCGATCGACTCGTGCACCAGGGCTACATCTGGCGCGTGGCCGTCGCCGAGTACGAGTCACCCGACGGAGAGCGGTTCCAGCGCGACATCGTGCGTTCGCCCGGTGCGGTCGCGGCGGTGCCCTTGCGTGTTGCCGCCGACGGCAGCGCCCGAGTGGTGCTGGTGCGGCAGTATCGGCCACCGTTCGACGACTTCGTGATCGAGGTGCCGGCAGGCATGCGCGACGTGCCCGGTGAAGCCACCGAGATCACGGCCGCTCGCGAGCTGGTGGAGGAGGTGGGTCTGCGGCCGGGCCGCCTCGAGCACCTGATCGACATGTACCCATCGGCCGGGATGACCGACTCGGTGCTCACGCTCTACCTTGCCACCGACCTCGCGGAGGTTCCTCGCGAGACGCATGGGCCGGAGGAGGCGCACATGGAGGTGCTCGATCTGGCGCTCGGCGATGCAGTCGAAATGGTGCTCAACGGCACCATCCACGATGCCAAGACCGTCGTTGGGCTGCTGCTGGTGGAGCGACGCCTGCGCGAGGGCGGCCACGGATGAACGGCGGTCCTCCCGCTGACGGGCGGGTGGTCGTGCGGGTGCCGGTGCCGATGGTCGTGCCGATGGAGGTCGAGGAGTTCCTGTCGTGGA
>JBATMU010000396.1:0-3860 GCA_049289995.1 Rhizobiaceae bacterium
TCCGCGCCGCCCTGGGCAATCCGCCCGGCTTCTACGGCACCGAGGAAGGTGTGGCCGCCCTCAACCTGCTTGGGCCGGACGACCGCCTCTTGCCGCTTGTCCGGCCGGAAACCGCAGCGCCGCAAACCGAAGCAACCTATGCGGCGGATGCATCACAGGCGCTGAAAGGCCCGTTGTTGATGACAGCGCTCATCCTTCTTGTCTTGGACGCGCTGGCGGTCATGTTCCTGTCCGGCGATTTCCGCCGCAAGCCCGCCATGGCCGCCGCCGCTTTGGTTGTCATGCTGGCTGCCGGGCACTTCGCTTTCCCCGGAAATGCGCTGGCCGATGATGCAAAGCCCGGCGACGCCGATTCAATAGCCGCCATTTCGACCACCCGGCTCGCCTATGTGCTGACCGGCGATCCGGCCATTGACGCCGTCAGCCGCGAAGGCCTGGCGGGGCTGACGCGGTTTCTCATCGAAAAAACCGCGCTCGAACCGGGAGAGCCAAAGGGGGTCGATATCGCCAGCGATGAACTGGCCTTTTATCCGCTGTTGTACTGGCCGGTTTCGCCGGATGCGCCCTTGCCTTCAGAAGCGGCCATTGCCCGCATTGATGCCTATATGCAGCAGGGCGGCACCGTCTTGTTCGACACGCGCGACCAGTTGGAAAACGGCTTTTCGGGCGATGCAACGCCTTCCACCGGCCGGTTGCGCGACATCCTGTCGGGCCTGAACGTGCCGCCGCTTGAACCGGTGCCCGCTGACCATGTTCTGGCCAAGTCCTTTTACCTGCTTGCCGAGTTTCCGGGCCGCTACACCGGCAGCCCGCTGTGGGTCGAGGCGCTTCAGCCGCCGCGCGAAGGCGAGACGCGGCCCGCCCGCGGTGGCGATGGTGTGTCCGGCATCCTCATCACCGCCAATGATCTGGCCTCCGCATGGGCAGTCGATGAGATGGGCAGCCCGCTCTATCCGACCGTGCCCAATGATCCGGGCCAGCGCGACCATGCCTTCCGCACTGGCGTCAACATCGCCATGTATGTGCTGACCGGCAATTACAAATCCGATCAGGTTCACATCCCTGCCCTTCTGGAAAGGCTTGGCCAGTGAACGCCGCGCTGACCCTGGGCTTTGAGCCGCTCTTGCCATGGGCTGTGCTCGCCGCCTTTGCCCTGCCGTTGGCAGCGCTCGGCATCTGGTTCCTCTGGCGCCGGAAGCGTGGCGCGGCGCTCCGGCTGGCGGCAGGCGCCGCCCTTGCCCTGGCGCTCGCCAATCCAGTGGTCAATTCCGAGGACCGGCAAGCCCTGCAAAGCGTCGTCGCAATCATTGCCGACCGCAGCCAGAGCCAGGATCTGGCCGGACGCAGCGATGAGACCACCAAAGCTCTTGAGGACTTGAAAGCCCGGCTGGCGCGATATGGCCAGTTCGATGTGCGCGTGACTGAGGCTGGCGGCGCGGGCGATGCCGCCAAACGCACCTCGACCGAATTGTTCAAGGCCGCGCAAAACCTGTTGCGCGACGTGCCGCCCTCGCGCGTTGCCGGCACCATCCTGTTGACCGATGGCCAGGTGCATGACGTGCCGGCCAATGCCTCCGGCCTGTCGGGTCCGCTGCATGCGCTGATCACCGGCAAGCCGGGTGAACGCGACCGCCGCATCCGGTTTGAGCAGGCGCCCCGTTTCGGCATTGCCGGCAAGCCTGCCGAGTTCAGCTTCAAGGTGCTTGATGAGGCGGCTTTGGGGCAGGCTGTGCAAGTCTCGGTTCTGGTCAATGGCGAGCCCGTTTCCAACGAACAGGCCGTGATCGGCAATTTGTCGGTGTTCAGCACCGAAGTGCCAACCGCAGGCGTCAACCTGGTCGAAATTTCCGTCGATCCGGTTCCCGGCGAAGTGACCGATGTCAACAACCGCGCGGTCGCCCGCGTCGAGGGCATCCGCGAAAACCTGCGCGTGCTTCTGGTGTCCGGAGAGCCGCATGCCGGCGAGCGCACATGGCGCAACCTGTTGAAATCCGACGCCGCCGTCGATCTCATTCATTTCACGATTCTGCGGCCGCCGGAAAAACAGGATGGAACGCCGATCAATGAATTGTCGCTGATCGCCTTCCCCACCCGCGAGCTTTTCGTTGAAAAGATCGACGAGTTCGACCTGATCATTTTCGACCGTTACCAGCACCGCGACGTGCTGCCGGTGCTTTATTATGATTACATCGCCCAATATGTCGAAAAGGGCGGTGCGCTGTTGATCGCCGCCGGTCCTGAATATGCGGGCGAAGAATCGGTGGCATTCACCCCGCTGGTCCCGGCCCTGCCCGCCATGCCGACCGGCGCAGTCATCGAAGAAGCCTTTTTCCCCCGGCTTACCGACGCCGGCAAACGCCATCCCGTCACCCGCGGCCTTGAGGGTTCGGCGGCAGAACCGCCGCAATGGAGCCGCTGGTTCCGCCAGATTGGCGTGACCGCGCCAGAGGGTCAGGTTGTCATGAAGGGCGCAGGCGATGCGCCGCTTCTGCTGCTCAACCGCCATGGCAAGGGCCGGGTCGGAATGCTCTTGTCGGATCAGGGCTGGTTGTGGGCGCGCGGCTTTGAAGGCGGTGGCCCGCATGTGGCGCTTTATCGCCGCATCGCCCATTGGCTGATGCAGGAGCCGGAACTCGAGGAAGAGCGGCTGACGGCGGCATCCGACGGCATGACGATTGCCATCCGCCGCCAGTCCATGACCGATACGGTGCTTCCGGCCCGCATCATTGCCCCGGGCGGCAAGACATTCGATGCGCCGCTCTTAGCCGCCGGGCCCGGCCTGTTCACTGCAAATGTGCCGGTCAATGAAATCGGCCTCTACCGCATCGGCAATGGCGACATGGCGACACTGGTTCATGTCGGACCGCTCAATGCGCCGGAATTTGCCGAGACGGTTTCCACCGAAACTGTTCTCGAACCGCTGGCCAAAATGACCGGCGGCTCGGTTCGGCGGCTGGCAGATACTTTGCCATCGATCGTGCCGGTGCGCGACGGCGCGACGGCTTTCGGCCGCGACTGGATCGGCCTCAGGACAACCAGTGACACCGTTTTGAAGTCGGTGAGCCGCCTGCCGCTGTTTGGCGGCTTTCTCGGTCTGGCGCTGTTGATCCTGTCGCTCGGCGCCATGTGGGGCCGCGAAGGGCGGTGACGGCAAGATGAATGTGAAAGAGCAGGCAATTGGTGCGGCGCAAGCCGTGGTCGATGGCTGGATGGCGCTGATGCCGCGGCGGCGCCCGGACCGGGGCGCCATAGAACGCTGCCGCATTGTCGCCCATCGCGGCGCCCATCGCGGGCAGGATATTCCCGAAAACACCTTCGAAGCCTTCGAACGCGCCTGCGCCGCCGGCGTCTGGGGCATTGAAACCGACATCCGCTGGACCCGTGACCGCGTGCCGGTCATCATCCATGATCCGGATGCGGAGCGGGTTTTCGGCAAGCCGGTCAAAATGGCCGATGTGACGTTTTCAGAACTGCGGGAGGCCGTTCCGCAAATCCTGTCGCTGGCCGAACTGGTCAGCCATTTCGGCGGCAAGACCCATCTTATGCTGGAGCTGAAAGACGAACCTTTTCCCGAACTTGAACTGCAAAGGCAAATCCTGGCGGACCATCTCGCTCCCCTGACGCCCGGCACGGACTATCATTTCGTGGCGCTGGATCCGGTCCTGTTTGACATTTTCGCCATCCAGCCCCGCTCCTGCTGCCTGCCGGTCGGTTTTGAAAACATGGCCTCGCTCAGCCGCGCCTCGCTCGGCACGGGTCTTGGCGGCATTACCGGCCATTATGTGCTGCTGGGTTCGGCCATGCAGAAGCGCCACGAACAGGCGGGCGAAAAGGTCGGCACCGGCTTCGTCCGCTCGCGC
>JBATMU010000397.1:0-1541 GCA_049289995.1 Rhizobiaceae bacterium
ATCCAAATTGATTAAAGGCCGCCCGCCGCAGCTTAATGCGCGGTATCGTCGTAGGCCACTTCCAACGTGCCCGCCAATATATCGTCCATTGCCTTCTTAACAGCAGCCTGCCCGGCGGCGACCTTGGCTTTGTGCGCGTCATCGCCGGCAGCCAGGTAGGCGTCGGAATAGGTCACGATGATCTCACCGCTTTTCACATTGCCGATGCGGAAGCCGCTTTCATACTTGTCCGACAAGGCATTGGCGATTTCCATTTTGATCGTTGCTGCCCATTCAAAGGTGGCAACAAACCCCACGCTTTCAGGAGCACGGGCAATCAAGAAGGGCGACGGCGGCATCACCAGCCGGCTTGCATCTTTCGCAGCTTCGACCACACCAATATCGCTTTCGGAAGCAGATGTGAGAATGGCGTCAACGCCAGAGTTATAAAGACCTGCCGCAATCTCGCGCGCCTTGACCGGGTCAGCGAAGGACTGGACGAAGGCGGCCGAGGTCTTGATCGCCGGATCAACGCTCTTGGTTGCCGCGGTCATGGCGTTGAAGTCCGCCCATGCGAAAGGCAAAGGCACGCCGCCAACATAAGCGACCTGTTTGCTTTCGGTGACGTTGGCAGCAAAGAGCCCTGAGAGATAGGCATTTTCATGCGTCGCATAGACCGTGACACGCGCGTTGGGCAAAGGCTTCTCCAGCGGAGCGCCAACAATGACCACAAAGCGTGTATCCGGGAATTCGGACGCCACAGTTTGAACCACTGGTCCCATGCCAAAGAACGTGGTCACGACGATGTTTGTGCCGCGTTGCGCCAACGCGCGCACCGTTGTTTCATATGTAGCCGGGTCGAGCGCCTCGACCACCTTAATAGCCACTCCAAGTTCAGTTTCCGCCTGTTTGAGGCCTGCGATCAGCGCATCAATCGGGCCCTCATCGCCCGCCTTTTGCGTAACCACCAGCGCCACCGATTTTGCGTCTGCGGCAAACCCCGGTTCAACACCGGCGATTGCGCTTATGGCCATCAAGGCCTGAATGAAACGACGTCTGTTTACCTGATTGTTCATTGCTCATTCCCCTGTTGACCTTCGGATTCGCCCGCCCTCAGGCACGCCAAGTTTAGGGACGCTATCAATTCTGGAATATTTTTCAATCAGGAAATATTTTGCGCTTTGCACAAACGGAGTCCGCTCGAAAAACCGCGGGCGACAAGCAGCGGGCGAAAACTTCAAGGGGAAATTGAATGCATCACACGCCCAGACAAATTTGATTTCTTCTCTGCCAGCAATTGAATCGCTCTTGCATAAATGCTTTATCATAATTTTATATTAATATACTGTCAATAATAGTTAAGTAATTATCATAGTCAACATGCACACTATATTCACTAAAATCCAAATATATGCAAATTTTTATCGGATATAAAAATAACTACGACAGTCGCTCGGAATCAAATTTTCATTTTTCTAGCCTTCAGCCGAAAGTTGGCGTTCGGAATTCAACAATACAAACCGGCCATTCCGCCCCATACTCCTTTCTTTCTGCACATATTC
>JBATMU010000398.1:0-2222 GCA_049289995.1 Rhizobiaceae bacterium
GTTTTCCACGATGCGGGCCGACTTGCCGCGGCGGTCGCGCAGGTAATAGAGCTTGGCGCGGCGCACCTTGCCGCGGCGCACGATCTCGACGCCCTCAACCATCGGCGAATAGACCGGGAACACGCGCTCGACGCCTTCGCCGTAGGAAATCTTGCGGACGGTAAAGCTTTCCTGGATGCCTGCGCCGGAACGGGCGATGACGACGCCCTCATAGGCCTGCACGCGGGTGCGGGTGCCTTCGGTCACCTTGACGTTGACGCGCACGGTGTCGCCGGGCGAAAATTCGGGAAGCTTGCGCTTGGCCTCGATGATGGCGGCCTGTTCGGCCTCGAGCTGACGGATGATGTCCATCACAATTCCTTCTCTTGTTCTTGCGAACAGCCAGAGCGCCCTCGGTCATCTGCAGCCTTGGCCGCATGGATGTTGCCTGATGGTCCGGCAGGGGCGGTTTCACCGTCCAGATTTGACGGAAACGAGACCGTTTTTACGGTTTCGCGGCCCGCATACACGCTTCAGGCCGGTTTGTCACGCTTGGCGCGCCGTTTTTTTGGCGCCTCTGGCGGCAGAAGCGCCATCAGGTCCGGCCGCCGGTCTTCGGTCAGCGCCAGCGCCTGCCGCCGCCGCCATTCGGCGATCTTCTGGTGATTGCCCGAGATCAGCACGTCCGGAATGGCGCGGCCCTCCCATTCCGCCGGCCGCGTATAATGCGGATGCTCGAGCAGCCCGCTTTCAAAGCTTTCTTCCGAACCGGACTCCGCATTGCCCATGACGCCGGGCAACAGCCGTATCACCGCATCCAGAAGCGCCAGCGCGGCGATCTCGCCGCCCGACAGGATGTAATCGCCGGCCGACACTTCCTCGAGCCCGCGCGCCTCGATCACCCTTTGGTCCACGCCTTCAAACCGCCCGCAGACGATCACCGCCCCCGGCCCTGCCGCAAGGTCACGCACCCGCGCCTGGGTAAGCGGTTTGCCGCGCGGGCTCATCAGCAGCCTTGGCCGCGTGTCCCCCTCCGGGCTTGCCGCATCAATGGCGCGGGCCAGCACATCGGCGCGCAGCACCATGCCAGCCCCGCCGCCGGAAGGCGTGTCATCGACCGCATGATGGCGGCCCTCGCCGAAATCGCGGATCTGCACGGTCTCGATCAAAACGTCGCCGCGCTCCAAAGCGCGTCCGGCCAGCGATTGGCCTAGCGGGCCGGGAAACATGTCCGGATAGAGCGTGAGCACGCTGGCGCGGAAACTCATGCGCCGGCCTTTTCCGCGTCTTCATCATCGGCATCCGGCAACAAGCCCGCCGCCGCCCGGTCAACGCCGATCCGCCCGCCCGCAACATCAATCACCGGCACGGCGGCCCTGGTGAACGGCACGTCGACGCTCCTGCCGTTCGGCAGACGGATTTCCACAATGTCGCCCGCGCCGAAATCATGCAGCGCCGCCACCCGCCCGATCAGCCCGCCGTCCTCGCCAAACACGTCCAGCCCGATCAGGTCGGCATGGTAGAATTCGTCTTCGCCGGGCTCCGGCAGCGCAGTGCGCGGCGCAAACAGTTTCGCATTGGTGAGCAATTGCGCCGCCTCGCGGCTGTCGACGCCCGCAAACCGCACCACCAGCATGTCGCCCTGCTTGCGCGCCGCAGTCAGCGTCATCACCCGCCCGTCCGCAAGCTGCAGCGGCGCATAGGACCGGATCGCCATGGGATCGGCGGTGAAGCTTTTCAGCCGCACCTCCCCCTTCACGCCATGCGGCGCGCCGATCACCGCCAGTTCGATGAGAGTCTTGGACATGGGCGATCCATAGACCGGGAAGCGAAGCCATTTCAACCGATCTTCAGGTTTTGCTAACCGGCGCACGGCAAGCATGGCCCCATGCAGCCGTTTCTCGTCACCGCCCAGCCTGCCCTTGCCGCCGCCCGGCTGGCCTGGCTGGACTCGCTTGGCTCCGAGCGCCGCCTCGCCCGATTGACGCTTGACGCCTATGAACGCGACACCCGCCAGTTCCTGCAATTCCTGACCGGCCATCTTGGCGGCCCGCCCGGCCTGAAAGACACCGAAGCGCTGCGCCCGGCTGATTTCCGCGCCTTTCTTTCCACCCGGCGCAAGGATGGGGCGGGTCCGCGCACCCAGGCACGCAGCCTCGCCGGCATCCGCTCTTTCCTGCGCTGGCTGGAAAAACGCGGGCTCGCCAATGCGGCGGGTGCATCGGCCATGCGCGCCCCGCGCC
>JBATMU010000399.1:0-7091 GCA_049289995.1 Rhizobiaceae bacterium
GAATATGTCTGATCGACTTGGCAATTTGAAGGCCAAATTTAAAACTGACCCACTACCGCCATGGGTGTTTCGTGTGGAAGGCCAAACAGTTTTGCGTAACGTAGGGGGTTTGTTGTCGCGAAAAGAAAACTGCGAAGTGTTTTATCTTAAGAACTGGAATTGCACCTACAAAGACAGGTCAGGCTGGTTTCTTAGGCGAGATGAACGCTATCACGAGTCCAATTCCGAAAGTGACATGTTCCCGGGCTATGAGTATCGGAATCTCTCCCAATTCGCCTATTACATTGGAAAATACAAAATGGGCGCGCGTAGCAATGTGATTGAAGGGATCATCGGCTGCGGTTTCGGTCCATTCATAGACTAAATGAGGTTAATCCGGAAATTCCGAGCCTGTTACATTAGAGTGAGCTGCCGTTTCGAGCCAGCCCAATAGTCTTTCAGTTTCCCCGGGACTTCTAATACCCCAGTCAGGCCCTGCCCCCCCAACTGAAATGTAAGTGTTGATAACACTCTCGAAAGCCATTTCAGTTTTGGAGCCCCACACTGCGTCGGCCTTGCCCTCGTAGACACCATACGTTTGCAGAAGCAACTGCGCCTTCAGCAGTTCAACGCCTTCGCGCTCTTCGAAATAGAGACGAACATTCTCCAATTCGAACTGCCAAGGCGACGTTACTACAACCAAATCCTCATACCCGCAGGGAAGCCAACGCTCACGCACAAGCGTAGCTGCGTCCCACGCCTCAAAGGGCAAATTATATTCGCCTGGGCATAAACCGGCGTCTCGCAACCGCTTTCCCTGCAGACTTCTTGCCTGACACGCCGCTTCCGTAGCTTCCGCTGAACCGGCCCCGCCGCGGCATTCCAGATTCAAGCGGTTCCATTCCTTGATCAAGGTGTTGATGTCCTGCGCGGAACAGGTAGCCACACCAATCAAATTAAAAAAAACGGCTAGCAAAAGCTTTGATAGTCCCCCGATAGACATCTCACGGCTCCACGGTATCTCAGGAAACATTAAACTCGATGGACGTGAAAATATCAACAGATTGGCTGTTCACCAAAATACCTAAGCTTCTATTTCTTCGGCTGTCTTGTCATCCGCTACCTCAACATTCGCGCGACCTCACTTAGACACTTAGCCCACACCACCACTTCCGAAGACCGGCCACCATGCCTCCAAGCGTTCCGATTACCTTTCGGCGCGCCGGGATTGGTCCCGCCGTGCATCCTGCATCGCTTGCGCCCTTTCACCGCTGGGGATTGGCACTCCGTTCCCTCGCGGGTTCGGGCTAGGCAGCGTGGCGAATCCGCCAGTTTTTCCGGTTGCATGGGATTGTTTGCCATTTTTTCCATTTCCGTCCCCCCTGTTGTGATGATGGAATTGATCGGCAATGACGGCTTGCCCGCCTTGGTTTACGTGTACGTGCCGCACTGTCTGCTCGCGGGGCTGGTGCAGCTTCACCTGCACCTCCAGAGTTGCTCGGGAGTTGGACTGAGCCTTTAGCGCCAGCCGCCCGTAGCGCTCGGCAGCGTCGAGGTATTCGCCCATATTAAGCGCCGCCCGCCGCGCCAGTTCCGTAAACATGCTGTCCAGCGTTATAGCTTGGGCAGCGAGTAATCGGCTGACAATGGCCATATCACCGGACTCAGCTTCTCTGGTGAGCGCTTGTACGTGGCAAACATAGTCCATCAGTCCCGGACTTTCCAAATCTTTGCCAAGCATTTTCCCGGCAAATAATGATGCGCAGGATCCATGCCTTAGTTCCGGGTCCAGCACTTTGCGAGCCAACGCCTGAGCGCCGGTTTCATCCGGGGTCTGCTCAACAGTCAGGACATTGTTTGGCTGCATTTTGCCAACGTTTTTCGATTCTTTCGTCATTGTCTTGCCTTTGCTTTTGCCTTACGCGCTTTCGCGCCAATGTTTTGAGACGCGCCACAACGCTTTCCGATGACACGCCCGCCGCGTTCCCGCCGATCCAAGCCGAATTGGGACGCAGCCTCAGGGCTTGCCCCTTTCAGGACGTAGGCAAGCGCAATTTCCAGATTGACCGCATGGAGATCGCGGTTGCCAACCTCCAGCCCAAGTCGCCCGCCGATTGGTCTGCTATGAATGACGCGCGCTCGGTAGGGTTGGCCGGTAATCCGTCGAACCCAGCCGCGTTGCAGTCCCGTAAGAACGGGCACGAGACGGGCTGGCACATGAACAAACATGTGACAGTGCCCGCCTTTGCCATCGCCGTTTTCTTGCACCCATAGCCAAGCGGTGCCGCTTCCATGCCTAGCGAGCGTTTTGCTCAGGAGATCGATGAAACGCCCAATCGCCTTTGTTATGCCCGCCAAAGGCACTCCAGCGGCCTCCCAGTGGATTGAGATCATGCGGGTGAATGGAAGACCGATTGCCATGGCATGGCGCTCAGCGGCCTTCAGATTGGCAATGTGAGCCGCTGTCAGGGCATGGCTCTCGCGGTCGGCTCGGTTGCGCGCGCCGCCTCTGCCCGGGTTGCGAGGCAAATGGGCTGCCACACCTAAGGTAAGGTAATTAATCGCAAGTGCCGTGCCAGTTCGGGCAATCGTTTGATTTTCAGGCGATTGCGGCTGAAAAGGTGCGTTTGAAACTTCACCGAAAGTCGCCCCCCGGTAAAGTTTCAAAGCGCCGCCATGCTGGACGCTGCGTTGCGGTTTCGACATGGCGGCAAAGGTCATTCGGCAATCCAGACGATGGCTAGCTTTCCAGTTGCGTTCGGCCTGCGCTGCCCGCTGTCGCGGATAAGCCCCTTGCGCTTCAGTTCGCTGGTTCGCGGTTGGATGGACCAGCGGTCCATATCGAGCCATGCCGCCAGTTCATCAGCGGTCAGGCCATGCACTCCAACATCGCGGATTGCCGCTTGTGCCAATTGCTGGAGCCGACCCAGTTTGGGAGCAATCGCATCAGCAGCGGCAATTGACGTATCTACGTTCCGGTGCCCCGGCGCATCGGGATAGGTGCTCATTGCGCGCCTCCCTTTGCCACCGGCGGCAAGCCAGCGCGGTCCAGCAGCTTGTTCATCCAGTCGGCTTGTGCCGCGCTCATGGGCGAGGAACCGACTGCAAGTTGGCCAAGGAATTGCCCGGCCTTGCGGCTGAGTCGGTATTTGCCATTAAGCAAGGCAAGCGCCGCCTGCCGGTGGTCGGGAAAAGGGCTGTCAGTCATCGCAGCCCTCCCCAAATCCGAGATGCGCCATCAACGGCGACAGGCAGAAACGGGAGGCAAGCAATTGCACCCTCCAGTCCGTTACGATAGAAGGAGTACGCGACCAGCGACCAGAAAGCAGATCGTATGAAGCCCGGGGTGCCAGCCCCGGGTTTTGCATTTGTGACATCATTGCTCATGCCCCGCCTGATAGGTCGGGAGGTTGGCAATATAGGCTTCGAGATCGGCGAACGCGATCAAGGTGCGCCGTTTTGCCTTCCTGGCGGTGAGATCACCGCGCTTCAGTGCCCCATAGATCGCAGTGCGCGACATTCCAGTTGCCTTTACGGCATCCGGGATAGTGACAGTGATAGGTGTTGTCATTTTGATGTTTCCCACAAGGTCCGTGCGGGATTGCCCGGACTTCGTGGGACAACTAGTTGGCAGCATCTCGGCGACAGAGCAAAGGACTTAAAAGGATTTTAAATCCGATCACGACGAGTAGTATTTACGGAAGGCACGTTCCAATCGCTTCGCCAAGCTTTCCGGAGTGCCAGCTCCCGAAACTTCACCTCTATTTACAATTATTCGCGCAGCCTCTGCCGCTGATTTAGCCCGCGGAAATTTTGGATTGCCCGCTAGCATACTATGCATTTCAGCCGCATGCCTCCGATCTTCTGACCAGCCGGAATTCTCTTTGACAGGCCGTCCACGCATACGGTTGTCAATCACTGGACGGTCAAACACAGCGCAGAGATCATCGTAATTCAAGCCAAGGTTTGGCGGTATAGTATTAGGCTCTTGCTCTGGCGTGGCATGGGCGTAGAGGGTCAAATAGAGGCCGATATGCGCCTTGGGCACGACTTCATCGTTGAACATTGCCCTTACGTCGCCGCGCGTGACAGCATCGAACAGAAGCTTCTGCATTAATTCGTAGGGTTGATCCTTGGTTGCGGGAAAAAATTCCATTGTTTCGATGCATTTGCTCGGCCTAAGCCAGCGATAGCGGCTCATTCCTTTGCCCCCCGGGCCGACTCATCATTGGTCGCTGCCGCTCTCACAAAGCCAATTCCCCGAGCGCTTTTACCGCTGCATCGCTTGCAAGGTGCCCATAGTGGCGTTCGATCATTTCGGCGCTGGTCCCTGAGATTTGCGCAATGGTAAGTAGCGGAAGCCCCGCACTCACAAGATCCGTAATCGTGCTGTGCCTCAGCGTATATGCTGTGGTGTCGGTCGGCAGCCCAACAGCCGCTGCCGCTGCCGCGATGGGCAGTTTCCAGCTATTCTTGTCCCATGCCTTTCCATTCGAGCGCATGAAAAGGGGAGCGCCGGGCAGCTTGTTCGCAGCCTGAGCGCTCAGCAGATTGGCCGAGTCCGCTGGCAATTGGATGCGCCGGGGCTTGCCAGTCTTGTCTTTGCCAATGGATAGTTCCGCCGTGCGCTTGTCAAAGTCGCCTGCGGTAAGCGCCGCCAGTGCACCGGGCCGCAATGGCAACAGGCAGAGCGCGCGAACGAATGGCGCGGCCTCGACATTGGTTCTTTCCACCAGTTTCCGGCGCTGGCCTCGGTCAAGATAAAGAGTTCTCCGCCCATTGGCATTCGGAACGGCCTTCAATGCCTCCTGCCATGCCGCTTCGCTACTCGGTGCGCCGGGCGACAATACTTTGGCCAGTGCGGCCCGCAAAACAGCCATGTCACGATTGACCGTTGAAGGCGCGCGCTTCCGATGGATTGTCTCGCCTTCCTTGCGACGGCTGACCAGTGCGGGCTGTCCCTCCAGTCGCTCGCGCCATTCCTTGGTATGGCGGCGGCGCAGCTTGGCTAGTTTCACCTTAGCGATGGGATCGTCATAGACAAAGCGCCTGAAACGGTCTGCGGCTTCGGGTCGGGTTCTTGCATATTCCCGGCAGGCATCGGCGACGGTTTCGACCGCCGCGCGGACTTCGCCGCCCGTCTCAACAAGCTCCGCTAGCGCCTCGGCTTGCTTCTTCGCTTCTGCAAACCTTTCATTGCCCGCCAACGTCCCAAATTCGCCAAGCGACTTAACACGATACTTCCCGGTGTCCTCATCATAGGCGCGAGCAATCCATGTCCCATTGCCGCCACGCTTTGATGGCCGGAAGCCAAGAAAGCACCCAGCGCGCAGTCTTTGCCAGTGCGGCTCTCGTTGCACCGTAAGATTACCTCGGTTTCCAACCTTGCTCAGATCCAATGCCATTATCGCCACTCTGTTTCGTATGGAATAGATATGTAATACACTGGGGGATAAATTGGGACAAGCGTGGATGATTCTTCATTGTTTTTAATAGCGATTTTAGTCCAGCATTGTCCGTACACGAGTAGAAACCCTGCACTCCGAAGGCAGAGGTCAGGGGTTCGAATCCCTTCGGGTGCGCCAATTGTTCAAAAAGAAAATCATCTTGTGACCAACCGGCAGGCCGTGCAGCGCAGGGTCTCACCCTATTTGGATGGCGGTGATTTGGATCAAGGCCGCGCGCCGCTTTTTCATTAGCGATTCAAAGCATGGACCTTGGCCATCGCCGGATTCAGGAAGCTGAGGTTTCTGAAACCTTTCAGGGGATTTACATGCTCGCCAGCATCGTCGAACGCTATGCCGATTTGCCGCAATTCCTGCGCAGGCGCATGTGGCAGGTCTGGCACAATGTCATCATCCGCTTCGAGCGTCAGGGCGATGTCACCCTCATGAACTACGGCTATCTGCCGCTGGAGGGCGATGCGCCGCCGCCAAATCTGAAGCCGGAGGATGCGCCCCAGCAGGTCAGCCTCAATCTATATCACCACTGCGCCAGCCAGATCGGCCTTGCCAGTAAGCGCGTACTCGAAGTGGGTGCGGGGCGCGGCGGCGGCGCAAGCTACATTGCCCGCTATCTGGGCCCGGAATCCGTTACCGGCCTGGATCTGTCAGAGGCGGTGATTGATTTCTGCAACGCCCGGCACCGGGCGGTTCCCAATCTCAAATTCGTGTTTGGCGATGCCGCAAACCTGCCCTTTCCGGACGGGCAGTTTGATGTGGTGGTCAATGTCGAAAGCTCGCGCTGCTACCCGGACAAGCCGCAGTTTTTCCGCGAGGTGTTTCGCGTGCTGCGGCCCGGCGGACACCTGCTTTTGTCCGACATGCGCTGGGCGGACGATAGCGATCAACTGGCCACTGACATCGAAGCCGCAGGCTTTGGGATCGTCAGCCGTAAGGATTGTTCGCGCAATGTCGTGGCCGCGCTTGATGCGGACGATGCGCGGCGGCGCTCGCTGATCGCCGGCAAGGCGCCCGGCTTCCTCGGCAAGGCGTTTGGCGAATTTGCCGGCGTGAAGGGCTCCAAACGCTATGAATCGTTTCATTCGGGGAAGATGCAGTACTGGACCATCAGGGCGGACAAGCCGGGGACGGGCGGGAAATAGACGCACGCCGCCCGCTCGCGCTGCCAAGGCGGCTGGCGCGCTGCGAAGATCAGCTGAGCTTGTTCAGCGCTCCGGCAGGGCAGAGGGGGGTCAAATAAAGCTGTGCCGCGTGTTCTGCGGCATCAATGCATGCTGACGGGTATGCCCCTCACCCCTTCCTCGCCTCCCGCATTGCGCTTTCCAGTATGTCGAGCGCCTCGCTGAACACTTCGTCCTGGATGGTGATCGGCGCGAGGAAGCGGATGACATTGTTGTAAACGCCGCAGGTCAGAAGGATCAGGCCCTTGGCCAGCGCAATGTCCTTGACGCGGGTCGTGAAGGCCGCATCTGGCGCATGGCTTGCCGGATCGGCGAACTCCACCGCGTTCATGAAGCCCGGGCCGCGTACGTCGAAAATTTCCGGAACATCGGCCCGCAGGCTTTCGAGCCGCTGCTTGAGCCGCGCCCCCAGCCGGTTGGCGCGGTCGCAGAGCTTTTCGTCCTCGATCACGTCAAGCACGGCATGGGC
>JBATMU010000400.1:0-3621 GCA_049289995.1 Rhizobiaceae bacterium
CAGGCCAGCGTAATCACCGCACAGATCAATCTGGCCAGTGCCGAACGCGATGTGGTGGCGGCATCCTATGCCATCCTGTCCGCCACAGGCCAATTGACCATGCGCCGCCTTGGCCTGCAGACCGCCGAATACAAGCCAGAAGAGCATTACGAAGCGGTCAAGGACAAGTGGTTTGGCCTGCGCACGCCGGACGGTCGGTAGGCATCGGCGGATAACGGTCGACGCTGCGAGATCAGCGCTGCCTTCAAATCTTGAAATAAGTGTTTGAAAACCGGACTTCGGCGCTACCGAGGGATGACGCTGCGCCATCGGCTCGGCTAATATTATCCAGTGATTCGCCTCAGCGCGGATAAATTGCGGAGTGATCATGGCCCAGCCAAGCCCAGCGCAGCGCGAACCGTCGATGGAGGAAATCCTCGCGTCGATCCGCCGGATCATCGAAGACAGCGACGAGACCCGCAAGCCGGCCGCCACGCTGGCCGAACCGCCTGCCGCCGAGGCGGATCAGGTGGAAGTCGAGGCTTTTCGCAGCGAACTCGCCGAAGCGCCGCACCTTCCCGCCGGCGGCCCGAGCATGGCAGATATTCAGGCGGAGCTCGCCCGTGAGACCGCAGCCCTTGATGCTGCGGACAATGATGTTGCGCCTGTGGAGATCGAACCTGAAATGAGTGAACCGGCTGTGGTTGAACCCGCGTATCAGGCGCCCGCCGAGGCCGTACGGGTTGAGCCGCCGGTGTTCCGGCCGCGCGCCGAGGCGGCATCTGCAGTGGCGCCTGCCCGCAATTCCATTCTGTCGGATGTAGCCGGACGCCAGGTTGCCGCTGCTTTTGGCGAGTTGACCGAAGCCTTCGCCGCCACCCGCCGCCGTTCGTTTGATGAAATGGCCGAGGAAATGATGCGGCCCATGCTGCAGGACTGGCTCGACAACAACCTGCCGACGCTGGTTGAAAAGCTCGTCCGCGAAGAGATAGAGCGAGTGGCGCGCGGCAGCTGAGTGGAAAAGCTGCCGCTTTACAAAGCTGTCGGTAAACGTGGTTCGTGGTTCGCAGAGGCTAATGGGGAGTTACTGCCCTGTTTCCATAAACATCGGCTGAAGGGGCTGCTACATCACTCCAAACGCGGCGGTGGTTCTGCAAAACACAGAGGACTCATCGACGCGATCTTGGCCGACCCGCGAGTCATAGTGACTACAGACCGGGTCGCTGGGGATGGGGCGGATTTGAGCGGACCGGATACGCCGCAATTTACGAAATTACCGACATCGATGCTGATGATGACGAAATCCGTTTCCGACTAACGAAGAAAATTGCCGATTTGAAATAGCTCTGAATGTCTGCCGTGTTGCGCCAGATCATTGCACCGCCTCCGGGCGGCGCTTCTGTTTGGCGCATTGGTTGACTTGGCCGGTTCCATCCGGTTTATCCGCCCTGCAAACTCCAAGAAATCTGGTGCCGCCATGCTTGAAAAAACCTTTGATCCGCAAAGCGTCGAGCCGAAAATCGCCGCGCAATGGGAAGAGGCAGGCGCCTTCAAGGCCGGCGCCGGCTCAAAGCCGGGCGCCGGTCCCTATTGCATCGTCATTCCGCCGCCCAATGTGACCGGCTCCCTTCATATGGGCCATGCGCTCAACAATACGCTGCAGGACATTCTGGTGCGCCATGAGCGCATGCGCGGCAAGAACGTGCTCTGGCAGCCCGGCACCGACCATGCCGGCATCGCCACCCAGATGGTGGTCGAGCGCCAGCTGGCGGCATCGGGGCTCAATCTGTCCCGCCGCGACATGGGCCGCGACGCCTTTATCGACAAGGTCTGGGAATGGAAGGCTGAATCGGGCGGCGTTATCGTCAATCAGCTCAAGCGGCTGGGTGCGTCCTGCGACTGGTCGCGCGAACGCTTCACCATGGATGAGGGCCTGTCAAAGGCCGTCATCGAAGTGTTTGTCACGCTCTACAAGGAGGAGCTGATCTACAAGGACAAGCGCCTTGTGAATTGGGATCCCAAGCTGCTGACCGCCATTTCCGACCTTGAGGTCGAGCAGCGCGAACTGGACGGCAATCTCTGGCATTTCCGCTATCCGCTCGAAGGCGTGGAATTCGATCCGGAAAATTATGACACGTTCATTGTCGTGGCCACCACGCGCCCCGAAACCATGCTGGGCGACACCGCCGTCGCCGTCCATCCCGGCGACATCCGTTACATGCATTTGACCGGGCAAAACATCGTGCTGCCGCTGGTTGGCCGCCGTATTCCCATTGTTGCCGATGAATATTCTGATCCGGAAAAGGGGTCTGGTGCGGTGAAAATCACGCCCGCTCATGATTTCAACGACTTTGAAGTCGGCAAGCGCCACAAT
This sequence comes from Rhizobiaceae bacterium, assembly GCA_049289995.1. Lineage (GTDB taxonomy): Bacteria > Pseudomonadota > Alphaproteobacteria > Rhizobiales > Rhizobiaceae > JBATMU01. Next base: position 2,354 of record JBATMU010000400.1, read on the forward strand.
CTGCGCGCCATCAACATCCTGACCGTCGACGGCGCGCTTACGCTCAGCGAAAATGAGGATTTCCGCGAAGGTCTTGAAGAGACTGCCGAACTGGCCGCGACGATTGCCTCGCTCGATGGCAAGGATCGCTTTGCCGCCCGGTCCGAGGTCGTGGCGATGATGGAGGCGCGCGGCCTGATTGAGAAGATCGAGCCGCACCGCCACATGGTGCCGCATGGCGACCGCGGCGGCGTGCCGATCGAGCCGTTCCTGACCGAGCAATGGTATGTGAACGCCGCAGAACTCGCCAAGCCGGCCATTGCCGCCGTGCGCGAGGGCCGCACCAAATTCGTGCCGGAAAACTGGGACAAGACCTATTTTCAATGGATGGAGAACATCCAGCCATGGTGCGTGTCGCGCCAATTGTGGTGGGGCCACCAGATCCCGGCCTGGTATGGCCCGGACGGCCAGGTGTTTGTCGAGCGTGACGAGGAAACCGCCCTCGAGGCGGCCATCCAGCATTACCTTGCCCATGAAGGGCCATGGAAAGCCTGGGTCGAGGAAAAGCTCGAAAATTTCCTGCCCGGCGAAATTCTCGAGCGCGATGAAGACGTGCTCGACACCTGGTTCTCTTCCGCACTCTGGCCGTTTTCGACACTTGGCTGGCCGGAAAAGACCCCGGAACTGGCGACCTATTACCAGACCGACGTGCTGGTCACCGGCTTTGACATCATCTTCTTCTGGGTGGCCCGCATGATGATGATGGGCCTGCACTTCATGAAGGAAGAACCCTTCCACACGGTCTATGTGCACGCCCTTGTCCGCGACAAGAACGGGCAGAAAATGTCCAAGTCCAAGGGCAATGTCATCGATCCGCTCGAACTGATCGGCGAATATGGCGCTGATGCCTTGCGCTTCACGCTGGCCATCATGGCGGCCCAGGGCCGCGACGTGAAACTCGACCCGACCCGCATTGCCGGTTACCGCAATTTCGGCACCAAGCTGTGGAACGCCACCCGCTTTGCCGAAATGAACGGCGTCGTGCATGGCAGGCCGTTTGATCCGGCATCTGCCACATCGCCGCTCAGCCGCTGGATCCTGACCGAACTGACGCGGACAGTGCGTGCCGTGAACGCTGGTCTTGCCGGATACCGCTTCAATGACGCCGCCGCCAGCGCCTACACCTTTGTCTGGAATCAGGTCTGCGACTGGTATGTGGAACTGCTCAAACCCGTCTTCATGGGCGAGGATGAGGCTGCCAAGGCCGAAGCGCAGGCCTGCATGGCCCA
>JBATMU010000401.1:0-2794 GCA_049289995.1 Rhizobiaceae bacterium
ACTGTCGTCTATCTTTTTGTTTGCTCCACTTATGGCGACGGCGAATTGCCAGCTTCCGCCAAGCCTTTTGGTGCGGCGATGGACGTTCGCAAGCCCGACCTTTCCGCTGTCCGCTTTGCAGTCTTCGGACTGGGTGACAGCGAGTATGAGGAGACGTTCAACCATGGATCAAAACGGATCATGGATCTGATGGAGGCAGCCGGTGCAAAGCGCATCGGCGACCGCGTTACTCATGATGCGTCGGGCAGCGACATGGCCGAGGACATAGCGTTGCCCTGGGCTGACGACATTGTGGAATTGGCCGGGCGGATGAACCGGGAGAACGCGTGATGAAAGCTGCAGATATTCGCGACCGGCTGCTTTCACCCTGGCGCCCGGGCGACCATGCGGATTTGCGCGGCATTGTCTGCGAGGGCCTTCTTGACCTTTCCGGTCTTGATCTTTGCGGCGCTGATTTTTCTGGCTCCAGCTTTCCCGATGGAATTCAAGCGCGCGGCGCGCGCTTTTTGGGCTTGAGCTGGTTCTCGGGCTGCATGTTTGGCAGCGGCACTGATTTTTCGGGCGCCGTTTTCTGCAGCGACGCCCGTTTTGAGGATAGCCGCTTTGACGGCAGTCTTGAATTCGGCGGAGTGGAATTCCGCGGCATTGGCCGGTTCGACCGCATGCAAGCGCGCGGCACGGCGGGCTTTTCAGCTATTGCTGCCTATGGCAATTTCTCGCTGGCCGGCGTGCGCCTTTCCGCGCCGGCGGATTTTCGCAATTCCGAGTGGCTTGGCGGCCTGTGGTGCGACAATGCGCATTTGCCCGAGCGGCTGGATCTGGATGGCGCACAGGTGCATGGACGGCTCTGGCTGCGCGGCGCGTTGACGGGAAACCGGGCTGTTCCGTCAACGGCTTTTCCTCTTGCTTACGGCTATATTTACACCTGAAGGCAGCGTTCAGGGTTGGAAGCCGAGGGCCGCAGAGATCGTCTGCGCAGCTGCTTTCAATTCAGTCTCAATCAGCATTGATCGCGCGCTGTGCGGTTCGAACTGGCTTTCATGACCGGTTACATTGATAGCGCCCGCCGCATCACCGCGATGGTCAAGAACGACGACGGCCGCCGAGCCGATGCCGGTTTCGAAATTGGACAGGCTCCAGGCAATGCCGGCTTGGCGGTCGGCGGAAATTTGCTCCGCAAGGCTCGCCAGTGACGTGCGCGTTTTTGGGGTGGCGGCGGGGAATTCGAAGCCCTTGTAAAGGCGCGCCAGTGCTTCGCCATCCATCTGGCCGAGCAGGATGCGGCCGATTGTTGTGGCGTGCGCCGGCAGGCGTGTCCCCTCGCGGACGTTCGACACGAGATGCGAATTGGGAGCCTCTCGCACCAGATAGACGATTTCCATTCGGTCAAGAAGGCCGAGATGCGCTGAGAGGTTGAGCGAATGGGCAAGCTTGCGCAGGACAGGGCGCGCAATCTGCACAATATTGATGTCGTTGAGCGCATGGGCGGCCAGCGAGATAAGGCGCGGTCCGAGTTGGTAGCCGCCGCCAGCTTCAAGCGGCTGGATCAGGCGTTCGTCGGCAAGAGTATGCAGAAGGCGCATCAAGGTCGTACGGTTGATGGTGAGCGCGCGGGCGCTCGTACTGGTATTTTGGCAACGGTTTCCATCAGCGATGTACTGCAGGACTGCAATTGCCCGGTGAACTGGCGGGACGGAATAGCTGAGATCGGAAGGCTCGGTCATGAAATAGAAGCGCTTTCAACGAAAAATGGTCAATACTGAACACCTAGAAATATTGTGAACCTTCGTCAAGGGTTTGGCCGAACGTTAAGGTTAGAGCAGATTCGGTCTATTCCGACTCATACTCTGCGGCGGGGAAGAAGTTTGCGCATTCCTGCAGAGTGAAGCCCGCAGTAACGCGCCGATGCGGGTTTGCCGGCTTTCGACGGGGCGTTAGCTGTCTTTCGAGGAAGCGCCTTGAGTATGGAGAAGCTGTTTTCGAACGGGTTGAAGTTGGAACTGCGGGACAGGAGATAGAGGAGCCTGGCGTCCGCCGCTTCAATGGCCGCGCGCACGTCTGCGCCCTCATTGCTGGCAAGATTGCCTATAATGACGATGTCGCCGGGGCAGGGTAGACTGCACCTGGTGCGATAAACAGCCTCCGCTTGTCATTTGAGCATAAGAGGCAGCTTGTGAGTACGCAGAGGTTTACCCCGGACTTCAAGGAAGTAGCGGACAAACAGGTTGTCGTTCACGGCTATGGCTTGCCAGACGTCTGGCCTGCTATCCGGCAATGGCCACAGTCCGCCCTGGCTTTGATTCAAGGTCGCAATCCCGCCGCGCACTGGCATCAACCGAAGTCTCCGAGCCAAAGCTCGCGTAAATGTCCGGGATGGGGGCGCATTGCAGCCGATCGTCCAATCCAGCCCGAACGTCCGATTTTAAGTTGAGGCAAACACTGCCGGAACGTCCGCAATGTGGGCGCTTTGCCGCCCGTCCGTTTCCGAGGCGAAGCAGGCATTCATCAATGCGACGCGCGAGGTAGATTGCGGTCCGTTGTTTCCATTGTAGATCAGATGGGCGGCGCGGCACAGGCTTCAAATGGAAAAGCCCTATCGGCTAATGCATGGGGTCGCGCCGATAGGGCTTTTGCAACATTCGGCGGGCGGATGGGCCGATGTGGCACCCGCCATATCGCACGACAAACTTGCTCGAGCCTTGTCGGCCAATTACGGGGTTAGGCCCGCGCAAGCCGCGTCGGCAACAGTAGCCATGCACACAGGCTGTGTGCGCCCGAGTCGTCGCCCCTTGAT
>JBATMU010000402.1:0-6098 GCA_049289995.1 Rhizobiaceae bacterium
CGACGACCTGCGATCCGGGCGCCAGCGAGGTCTTCACCCAGGGCTTGGTCTTGAGGCCCTTGGCCAGCGCGTTGCGGGCGAGCAGGCCAGCGCCGATCAGCACGGACGGATTGGAGGTGTTGGTGCACGAAGTGATGGCGGCAATGACCACGTCGCCATGGCCGAGATCATGGTCGCGGCCTTCGACCTTGTAGCGCTTGTGGGCCTCGGCGGCCTTCTTGTATTCGGTCTCCATGGCGGCGGCAAAACCGTCCGGGATGCCTTCCAGCGGCACGCGGCCCTCGGGGCGCTTGGGACCGGCCATGGACGGCACGACCGAGCCGAGATCAAGTTCGATGGTGTCGGTGAAGACCGGGTCCTTGGCCGCCTTGGTGCGGAACATGCCCTGGGCTTTTGAGTATTTTTCCACCAGTGCAACGCGGGCCGATTTGCGGGCGGTGTTGGTGAGGTAATTCAGCGTCTCGCCGTCGACCGGGAAGAACCCGCAGGTCGCGCCATATTCGGGGGCCATGTTGGCGATCGTCGCCCGATCGGCGAGCGTCATGGAATCAAGGCCGGGGCCAAAGAATTCGACGAACTTGCCGACCACGCCCTTCTTGCGCAGCATCTGGGTGACAGTCAGCACCAGATCGGTGGCGGTGACGCCTTCACGGACCTTGCCTGTCAGCTTGAAGCCGATGACTTCGGGCAGGAGCATGGATTGCGGCTGGCCGAGCATGGCGGCTTCCGCCTCGATGCCGCCGACGCCCCAGCCAAGCACGGCCAGGCCGTTGACCATGGTGGTGTGGCTGTCGGTGCCGACCAGCGTGTCGGGATAGGCGATCTCGACCGTTTCGGTCTTTTTGCCCTTCTTCACCTTTTCCTTGGCGGTCCACACCGTCTGGGCGAGGTATTCCAGATTGACCTGATGGCATATGCCGGTGCCGGGCGGCACGACGCGGAAATTCTTGAAGGCCTGCTGGCCCCATTTCAGGAAGCGGTAGCGCTCGCCATTGCGGGAATATTCCAGATCGACATTGGCCTTGAAGGCGCGGGCCGAACCGAACTCGTCAACGATGACCGAGTGGTCGATGACCAGATCGACCGGCACCAGCGGGTTGATCTTCTGCGGATTGCCGCCGAGATTCTTCATGGCGTCGCGCATGGCGGCCAGATCAACCACGGCCGGCACGCCGGTGAAATCCTGCATCAGCACGCGGGCCGGACGGAAAGCGATTTCCTTGCCTGCCTTGCCCTTGTCATCCAGCCATTTGGCGACGGCTTCGATGTCAGCCTTGGTGACGGTGGTCCCGTCTTCGGCGCGCAGCAGGTTTTCAAGCAGCACCTTCATCGAATAGGGAAGGGCGGAAATGCCTTTGAGGCCGTTCTTTTCGGCAGCCTGGAGCGAATAGTAGACGTATTTTTTCGTGCCGACGCTCAGCGTCTTGCGGCATTTGAAACTGTCAATGGCGGACATGGGCGCGCTCCTCGTTGTCGCAGCTGCTGGTTCCGGCCGGTTTGCCGGAGGGGCGGAAAGGGTTTCACCGCAGCATGGTTGTCATCTGCATAAAACTTTTCGTAAGAGAGGAACAGACCAACCAAAGGCATAAATGCTGCGCTGCAGCAAAAAATGCCGGAATCGGGGCGACATGCGGCTGATCGCCGACGGGCTGGCAGGCGAACGCGGCGGCGAAACCATTTTCGCCGGGCTGTCATTCACCCTTTCGGCGGGCGAGGCGCTTTTGGTCACCGGGCCAAACGGAGCAGGAAAAACCACCCTGATGCGGGTTCTTGCCGGGCTGTTGCCTGCCGCTGCCGGATCGGTGCGGTTCGAGGGCGGCGGCGAGACATTTTACGACATGGCGTCAGCGCTGCATTTTCTCGGGCCGCTCAATGCCATGAAGGCGGCGCTGACGGTGCGGGAGAATCTCGCCTTCTGGCAGGGACTGGCCGGCGCGCGCCATCATTCGGTTGATGATGCGCTCGATCTTGTTGATCTGCGGCGGACGGCGGAATTGCCTTTCGGCTATCTGTCGACCGGGCAGAAGCGGAGGATCGCCATTGCCCGGCTGTTTCTGAATTACCGTCCGGTCTGGCTGCTTGATGAACCGACATCGGGTCTGGATGCAGAATCAACGGACGCGCTGTCGCAATTCCTGCGGGAACACCTTGAGGATGGCGGCCTGCTCGTGGCATCGACGCATCTGCCGCTCGGGCTGGCGAACGCGAAGACCCTGGAGATGGGCAAATGAGCCCGGGCGCAATCCTTGAGCGCAGACCATGACCGCGCTGTTTCTCCGCGACATGAAACTGGGCTTTCGCGCCGGTGGCGGGGCGCTGGTCGGCATTCTGTTTTTTCTGGCGGTGATCGTGGTGGTGCCGTTCGGCGTGGGTCCCGATCTCAACCTGTTGTCGCGGATCGGCCCGGCCATCCTGTGGATCGGGGCGCTGCTGGCCGGACTGCTGGGGCTGGACCGGTTGTTTCAGGCCGACCGCGAGGACGGGGCGCTTGATGTGCTTGTGGTGCATTCGCAGGGGCTCAATCTGGTGCTTGTGGTTTTCGTCAAGAGCCTCGCGCACTGGACGTCATCCATCCTGCCTTTGGTGATCGCCTCGCCGCTGCTCGGCCTGTTCATGAACATGACGCCCGAAGGCATCGGGGCGGCGGCGCTGACGCTTCTGGCCGGAACCCCGGCGATTGCCTTTATCGGCGCGGTGGGGGCGGCGCTCGCCGTCAGCCTGCCGCGCGGCGGGCTGCTGGTGTCGGTCATCATCCTGCCGATGGTGGTGCCGGTGCTGATTTTCGGCGTGTCGGCCTGCTATGGCGCGGTCAATGATCCCGACCCGTTCTGGCCGCCCTTCCTGATCCTGTCGGCGCTGACGCTGGCCTTTGCGGTGATCGGCCCGCTGGCGGCGGCAGCAGCGCTTTCCCATTCGGGCGACTAGAACAGGCCGGAATGCCGCAATTGCAACGCAGCGGGCGCGAGGCTACATAGCTGGCATGAATGATAGTCTTGCAAAACCCGGCCGGTTGACGGCGCTCGCCAATCCGACGGTGTTCCTGTCCTATTCGGCAAAACTCCTGCCCTGGCTTTCGGCCCTGGCGCTGGTGCTGATCCTTGCCGGACTATGGCTCGGCTTTGCCGCGCCCGAGGACTACCAGCAGGGCAAGACGGTCAGGATCATGTATATCCATGTGCCGTTCGCCTGGCTGTCGATGATGATCTATTCGATCATGGCGGTGTCGGCGCTTGGCACCCTGGTGTGGAAACATCCGCTGGCCGATGTGTCGCTGAAGGCCGCAGCCCCCATAGGGGCGGTGTTCACGGCGCTGGCGCTGTTGACCGGCTCGATCTGGGGCAAGCCGATGTGGGGCGCCTGGTGGGTGTGGGACGCGCGGCTGACCTCGGTGTTCGTGCTTTTCCTTATGTATCTGGGGCTAATTGCGCTCAACCGCGCCATGGATGACCCGATCCGCGCTGCGAAGGCTTCGGCAATCCTGACGTTGGTCGGCTTCATCAACATTCCGATCATCAAGTTTTCGGTGGAATGGTGGAACACCTTGCACCAGCCGGCCTCGGTGTTCCGCATGGACGGGCCGACCATCCATCCAAGCCTGCTATGGCCGCTGCTGATTGCGGCGATCGGCTTTTCGCTGCTGTTTTTTGCGCTGCATCTGGCGGGCATGCAGGCCGAGATCCTGCGCAGGCGGGTTTCGGTGCTGCGGAGGCTGGCGGCGCGGCGCGCCGACGGACAGGGAGGCTGAACCATGAACCATGACGCTTTCGTGTTTGCCGCCTATGGGCTGTCGCTGATCGGGATTGCCGGACTGGCGCTTTGGATACTTGCCGACCGGCGGGCGCGGCAGCGCGAACTCGCCCAGCTGGAATCGGCCGGCATCAGGCGGCGCTCGGCAGAGGCGCCAAAGTGAGCGAAACCCCGCAACCGGCAAAACGGCGAAACTGGCTGGCGCTTGCTCCGCTCGTGGCCTTTCTGGCGTTGGCCGGGCTGTTCCTGTCGCAATTGCTGGCCGAGCGTGATGTCAATGAAGTGCCCTCGGCGCTGATCGGCCAACAGGCCCCCAAGACCGAATTGCCGCCGCTCCTGGCATCCGGCAAGGGCCTGGCCAATGCGGATTTCGCGGGACAAGTGACGCTTCTCAACGTGTTTGCCTCGTGGTGCGTGCCGTGCCGGCAGGAGCATCCGGTGCTGATCGATATTGCCAGGGATGCCCGCATCCGCGTGGTCGGGCTGAACTACAAGGACAAGCCGGACAATGCGAAGGCGTTTCTCTCCGAACTCGGCGATCCCTATGCGGCGATCGGTGCGGACGAGAGCGGACGGACGGCGATTGACTGGGGCGTCTATGGCGTGCCGGAAAGCTATGTCATCGGCAAGGACGGCACGATCCTTGCCAAACATGTCGGGCCGATCACGCCAGAAAGCTTTGCGGCGCGGCTCAAGCCGGTGATCGACAAGGCGCTTGGCGAATAATCAGCTTTTTTCCAGCGAATGTTTCATGATGAGCCGCATCTGGCTCAGCGTGAAGGCAATGGTGATGGGCATGGTGCCCCAGACCTTGAAGGCCACCCAAGCATCGGTCGAAAAATTGCGCCAGACAACTTCGTTGATGACGGCCAGAAACAGGAAGAACAGGCCCCAGCGCAGGGTGAGCTTTTTCCAGCCTTCGGCATCGAGCTTGAAGGCGGCATCGAACACATAGCCGAGCAATGACTTGCCGAAGGCGAGGCCGCCCAGAAGCACCGCGCCGAACAGCGTGTTGACGATGGTCGGCTTCATCTTGATGAAGGTCTCATCCTGCAGCCAGAGCGTCAGTGCACCGAACACCAGAACGACGACGCCCGACACCACGGGCATGATCGGCAGCGTGCGGGTCAGCACCCAGGAGACGCCGAGCGCAATGGCGGTGGCGGTCATGAACAGGAAGGTGGCGACAAACAGCGGCCCGCCAAGCGCAGCCAGGGCGGGGAATTTTTCGACGATCCACGGCCCGCGCGAATTGGCGAAGAAGAAGACCATGAGCGGGCCAAGCTCCAGCGCCAGCTTGAGCAGCGGATGCATGGGGGCTGCAGCGATTTCGCCAGGCTCATTCTCGCCAGGACCTTTTTCAAACAGCGGCGCGTTCATGCGGGGTTTCCTGCAATGGCGAGGGCGAAGTCCTTCGCCGAAAAGGGTTCAAGATCATCGACCTGCTCGCCGACGCCGATGAACCAGACCGGCAATTTGTGGCGGGCGGCAATGGCGACCAGAATGCCGCCGCGCGCCGTGCCGTCGAGCTTGGTCATCACAAGGCCGGAAACGCCCGCCACATTGCGGAACATCTCGACCTGGTTGAGGGCATTCTGGCCGGTGGTGGCGTCGAGCGTCTGCAAGACCGTGTGCGGGGCATCGGGATCGAGCCTGGAGAGCACGCGGACGATTTTTTCAAGCTCGTCCATCAATTCGGTCTTGTTGTGCAGCCGGCCGGCGGTGTCGATGATGAGCACGTCCGATCCGGCTTCGCGCGCCTTGGCGAAAGCCTCATAGGCGAGGCCCGCCGCATCGGCGCCGAGCTTTGAGGAAATGACCTGAGAGCCGGTGCGCTCGCCCCAGATTTTCAGCTGTTCGATGGCTGCGGCGCGGAAGGTGTCGCCTGCCGCCAGCATGACCTTCAGCCCGCCCAACGAGAGCTTTGCGGCGAGCTTGCCGATGGTCGTGGTCTTGCCGGTGCCGTTGACACCGACAACCAGGATGACATGCGGGCGATGGCCAAGATCAAGCTCCAGCGGTTTGGCGACCGGAGCTAGGACCTTTTCGATCTCGGCGGCCATGACGGCGCGCACGTCGGAATCGGAAATGTCCTTGCCGAAGCGGCCTTCCGAGAGGACGCCGGTGATGCGGATGGCAGTCTCCATGCCGAGATCGGCGCGCAGCAGCACCTCTTCCAATTCTTCGAGCGTATCCTCGTCCAGCTTGCGCTTGGTGAAGACGGCGGCAATGTTGGAGGACAATTCATTTGACGAGCGCGACAAGCCGGATGACAGGCGCTGGAACCAGGTCTTTTTGGGTTCGGGGGCAGCGGGGGCAGGAACAATTGCCGCCTCGACCGCCTTGCCGAC
>JBATMU010000403.1:0-3051 GCA_049289995.1 Rhizobiaceae bacterium
GGCGGGAAACCCGGAGTTTGCCTGACAATTTCCGATACCGGTCCGGGTCTTGATCCGGCCCAGGCCGAGCGGATTTTCGGTGAATTCGAACAGGCCGATGACAGCGCCACCCGCAAGCATGGCGGCGCGGGCCTGGGCCTGGCCATTTCTGCCCGCATTGCCGAACAGATGGGCGGCAGCATTTCCGTTGAAAGCAGGCCGGGCGAGGGCGCGCGCTTCACCTTCTTCCTGCCGGTAACGGAGATGACCGACGGCATTTCTGCCGGCAATCGCTTGAAAGGCCGGCGCATTCTGGTCGTCATGACCGACGCCATGGAGGCCGGTGGTATTGCCCGGAACATTCTGGCCGAAGGCGGCGACGCCCGTGTTGCGGTCAATCAGGACCATGCCCGCGCGGCGATGGCTGAAGCGCCGTTTGACACCATCCTGTTGGAAGCGGGCCTTGAAACCCGCAAGGGGACGCTGCTGCGCCTCATGCGCAAGTCTGCGCCCGGTTGCCTCGGCGCAGTTCTTGTCAAGCCGTCCGAACGAGGCGCGCTCAAGGCGTTCCGCAAGGCCGGCTATGAACGCTATCTGGCGCGGCCGGTGCGGCTTGGCACGCTTGTCAGCCAGTTGGCGGGCAATCCCGCACCGGTCACTGACGGCTTGAAGGCTCCCGCGGCAACCGGTTGGCGCAGTCAGGCTTCGCTGTCGGTGCTTCTGGCTGAAGACAATGCGGTCAATGCGCTTCTGGCGCGCGCCGCCCTGCAAAAGGCCGGCCACCGCGTTGATGTGGTCGGCGACGGGCAGGCGGCGGTTGAAGCGCTTGAAACCGGCACCGGCTATGATGTGGTGCTGATGGACCTGCACATGCCGGTCATGGATGGCTTGTCGGCAATCTCCAGCATCAGGGCGCGCGAGGAAACCCACGGGCGCAAGCCGGTGCCGATTCTCGTCCTGTCGGCTGACGGGCAGGAAAAAACCCGCCGCACGGTGCTGGCGCATGGCGCAGACGGCTATGTCACCAAACCGCTTGATCCCGCCAGGCTGATTGCCGCCGTGGAAAGCCAGGCCGCCGCCTGAACAGGAAAATCACCGCGGTGCGCGCTTGGCCAGAATCCGCTGCAGGGTGCGGCGATGCATGTTGAGCCGCCGCGCCGTCTCCGAAACATTGCGTTCGCACATTTCGTAGACACGCTGGATATGTTCCCAGCGAACGCGGTCGGCCGACATCGGGTTTTCCGGGGGCAGCGTTCGCGAAGCATCCGTATTGGTCAGCGCTGCATAAATGTCATCGGCATCGGCCGGCTTGGCCAGATAATCGACCGCGCCGAGTTTGACCGCCGTCACCGCCGAGGCAATATTGCCATAGCCGGTGAGGATGATGATGCGGGCTTCAGGGCGGCGCGCACGCAAGGCTTCGACAATGTCCAGTCCGTTGCCGTCGCCCAGCCGCATGTCCACAACCGCATAGGCCGGGGGATTGGCCGCAACAAGGGCCACTGCCTCGGCGACGCTTTCGGCGGCACTGACGGCAAAGCCGCGCGTTTCCATGGCGCGGACAAGCCGGGTCAGAAAGGCCTTGTCATCGTCAACGAGCAGCAATGTCTTGTCGGTGCTTTCCCCCATGTCTTCCCCTCTGCCGTTTCATTTGCTGGCTTTTGCCTATTCATAGGCGAAAAACTCAGACTGTCCAATCATCAGACAGGCCTGATTGCACATTGGCGCCCGAATAGGCGAATGCCGATCGCGGCCAGACGATCTCGATGCGCGCCCCTTTGCCGGCCAATCTGGAATTGGCAAACGTCACCGAAGCGCCGGATCGCTCCAGAAGCGTCTTGGCAATGAACACCCCAAGCCCAAGCCCGCCGCCGGTGTCGCTCTTGCCGGCCCGCGACGACGTATAGGGCTCGCCGATCCGTTCCAGGATTTCCGGCGCAATGCCCGGCCCGTCATCAAGAATGTAAAGCGAGACCCGGTCGGCGGTCCAGGCGACATGCAGGTTCACTTCCGTGCGGGCGAAATCCACCGCGTTTTCCAGCAGATTGCCCAGACCGTACAGCATGCCGGGATTGCGCCGCGCGACCGGTTCCGGGCCTTCGCGGATTTCATCAACCCGCTTGATCGTCACGCCGAAGTCCCGGTGCGGCGCCGAAATCTCTTCGATCATCGACAGGAAAGGCAGCCGGGCAATATGATCTTCCGAGGGCAGGCTGGTCAGCCGCTTGAGGATCTCGCGGCAGCGCTGGCTTTGCGAAGCCAGAAGCTTGGCGTCATCGCCCAATTGCGGATCATTGCCATAGGACTTTTCCATTTCCCGGGCGATCAGGTGAATGGTGGCGAGCGGCGTGCCAAGTTCGTGCGCCGCCGCCGCCGCCAGCCCGTCCAGCGCTGAAAGGTGCTGCTCGTGCTGCAGCACCAGTTCAGTTGCCGCCAGCGCCCCTGCGAGTTTTCGCGCCTCATCGGCCACCCGCCAGGCATAGACGGCGGTGAAGATTGTCGAAGAGACGATCGCCAGCCACATCCCGGCGATGTAGAGCCGCGGGATCGACAGGTCTGATGCTGCCGACCAAGGCATGGGTTGGTGGAAAAGCGCCAGCAGCGATGCCGCCGTCACAACGCCGGCCCCCAGCAGGAATGTCAGCCGCCTTGGCAGCGAGGCCGCCGAAATGGTGACAGGCACGGCGAGCAGCAGCGCGAACGGATTGGTCAGCCCGCCGGTGAGGTAAAGAAGACCTGCCAATTGCGCCGCGTCGAAGGTTAGAACGCCGAGCGCCTCAAGCGGCTCCAGCCGGTAAGCAGCCGGGAAACGGAATGTCAGGAAAAGATTGAGCCAGGCAGACAGCGCAATCAATGCCATGCACAGGCTGACCGGCATGGCGAACCCCATGCCATAGGCCACCACAAGCACCGCCGCCGCCTGGCCGGTCACCGCCAGCCAGCGCAGCCTGATCAGCGTGTTGAGCCGCAGCCTGCGGCTGAGATCGGGGTTTGGTGTTGCCAGTTCCAGTGTCATGGCCAACTTATGGCGCGGCTTGCCGCTGCCGCCAAGCGCAATCATGAAGTTTCAGG
>JBATMU010000404.1:0-6949 GCA_049289995.1 Rhizobiaceae bacterium
GTCTGGCCGGCCTTGCCGTCCTTGCAATTCTTTACCGGCGCATCACGCCGGATTTCCGGGCCCGCACCGGTTTCGAACGCGTCGTTTCCGTCGTTCTGGCCGCTGCATCGGGCGCCGCCATCCTGACCACGATCGGCATCGTGTTTTCGGTTCTGTTTGAATCGCTGGTTTTCTTTCGGGAAATTTCGCCGATCGACTTTCTGTTCGGCACGCAATGGTCGCCGACAGGGTCTCCGCCGTCCTTCGGCTTCATTCCGCTGTTGGGCGGCACGTTGCTGATAACGCTGATTGCGGTCGCCGTGGCCGGGCCGCTCGGCCTCTTGTCAGCCATCTATCTGGCCGAATATGCCAGCCCCTCGCTGCGCAATTGGCTCAAGCCCATTCTCGAAATCCTGGCGGGCGTGCCCACCGTTGTTCTGGGATTCTTCGCAGCGCTGACCGTCGCCCCGCTCATCCGCGGTTTCGGCACGTCGCTCGGACTTGATGTCGCCTCCGAATCTGCGCTGGCCGCCGGCCTCGTCATGGGCATGATGATCGTGCCGCTGATTTCCTCGCTGTCCGATGACATCATCAATTCGGTGCCCCAGTCATTGCGCGACGGCTCCTATGCCATGGGCGCCACCAAGTCGGAGACCATCAAACTGGTCGTGCTGCCGGCAGCCCTTCCCGGCATCGCCTCGGCCTTCATGCTGGCCATTTCGCGCGCCATCGGCGAGACCATGATCGTGGTCATGGCCGCCGGGCTTGCCGCCAACCTGTCGTTCAATCCGCTCGCCGCCGTCACCACCATCACCGTGCAGATCGCCACGCTGCTGGTTGGCGACCAGGAGTTTGATTCGGCCAAGACGCTGTCGGCTTTCGCGCTCGGCTTCGTGCTGTTCCTCATTACTCTGACGCTCAATTTCGTCGCCTTGCGGATTGTGCAGAAATATCGTGAGCAATATGACTGACCCTCAGACCATCAAGGCGCTTGTCGCCAAGCGCTATGCCGCTGAACGCCGGTTCCGGTTCTATGGCGCCGCAGCACTCGTCGTGACGGCGGTTTTCCTGGCGCTTCTGGTTGCCGATCTTGTCGTCAAGGGCCTGCCCGCGCTGACCGAAAGCCGGCTTCAAATGCAGGTCATGCTCGATCCGGCCAAGATCGACGCCGCCAAGCCCGCCGCCGGCGATTATGAAGGCCTGACGCGCAATGCAGTCCGGGACATGTTCCCATCTGTCACGGCGCGCGGCGAGCGCAAGAAGCTCACCGGCCTTCTGTCCTCGGGTTCGGGCGATGACCTGCGCGCCATGGTGGTTGCCGATCCTGCCCTGATCGGCAAGACGGTCACGGCGCCGGTCCTGTTGTCCGATGAAGCCGATCTCTATCTCAAGGGCCTGCAGACCGGCTCCTCCATCCGCAAGGGCGAGGGCGCGCTGCAGATCACCCAAAACGGCGAGGCCTATGTCTTGGGCGGCGCGGTCAACGGCCTTGCCAAGGGCGAAATCGTCCGGGTCAATGGCGGCGCCTTGCGTATCGCCGCCGTGGCGGAAGCTGCGGCTGAAACCGAAACGCTTGCCGCCCCAGCCAGCCTTGACGCTGCCGCGTCCGGAAGCTGGTCGGTGCTCAGCCTCGAAAAGCCTGAAGGCGACCGCACCATCACCGACCAGGAAGTGGTATGGCTGGAATCGCTGAAAGAGCAGGGCGCGGTCAGCCGCGCTTTCGCCTGGCGGTTTTTCCTCTCGGGCGATTCGCGCGAGCCCGAGCTTGCCGGCCTGCGCGGCGCACTTGTTGGTTCGCTTTTGACCGTGGCGGTCGCGCTTTTCCTGGCCCTGCCGCTTGGTGTGGCGGCGGCCATCTATCTTGAAGAGTTTGCCGCCAAGAACCGTTTCACCGACATCATCGAAGTCAACATCAACAATCTGGCTGCCGTCCCCTCGATCATTTTCGGTCTGCTTGGCCTCGCCATGTTTCTCAATGTGTTCGGCATGCCAAGATCGGCGCCGCTGGCCGGCGGCCTGGTGCTGGCGCTGCTTGTGCTGCCAACCATCATCATCGCCTCGCGCGCGGCGCTGAAGGCCGTGCCGCCTTCCATCAAGGAAGCCGCGCTTGGCGTCGGCGCCTCGCACCAGCAGGCGGTGTTCCACCATGTCGTGCCCCTGGCGCTGCCGGGCATCATGACCGGCACCATTCTTGGTCTCGCCCGCGCTTTTGGCGAAACCGCGCCGCTGCTGATGATCGGCATGGTCGCCTTCATCGTCGATATCCCCGGCAGCTTCACCGATGCAGCCACCGTGCTGCCGGTCCAGGTGTTTCTCTGGTCCGATCTGCCCGAAGCCGCCTTCCAATCCAAGACCGCCGCAGCCATCCTTGTGTTGATGGCGGTGCTGTTTTGCCTCAATGCCGTCGCCATCCTCCTGCGCAAGCGGTTCGAGCGGCGCTGGTGAAAAAGGAAATCCGGAAATGAACCTCGCCGCCCAAGCCCTGCCCAATGGCAATGCCATCCTGCCCGACCGTGCCAACCGTATTTCGGCCAGGCACGTCAATATCAGCTATGGCGAAAAGCTCGCCATCAAGGATCTGTCCATCGATATCCCGGACCGCGCTGTCTCGGCCTTTATCGGCCCGTCCGGCTGCGGCAAGTCCACGTTCCTGCGCGCCATCAACCGCATGAACGACACCATTCCCTCCTGCCGGGTGGAAGGCGAAATCACCATTGACGGCAAGGACATCTACGACAAGGAGGTCGACGTCGTGCAATTGCGCGCCAAGGTCGGCATGGTTTTCCAGAAGCCAAATCCGTTTCCGAAATCGATTTTCGAAAATGTCGCCTATGGCCCGCGCATCCATGGCATGGCGTCATCCAAGACCGACATCGAGGAGATTGTCGTCAAGAGCCTGAAAAAGGCCGGCCTGTTCGAAGAGGTCAAGGACCGCATGCAGCAGTCCGGCACCGGCCTGTCCGGCGGCCAGCAGCAGCGCCTGTGCATTGCGCGCGCCATCGCCGTCAATCCGGAAGTCATCCTGATGGACGAGCCGTGCTCGGCGCTTGATCCTATCGCCACCGCCCGCATCGAAGAGCTGATCGACGAATTGCGCGAGAACTACTGCATCGTCATGGTCACCCATTCCATGCAGCAGGCCGCCCGCGTCTCGCAGCTTACGGCGTTTTTCCATCTTGGCGTTCTGGTCGAGACCGGCCGCACCGACCAGATTTTCACCGCCCCGACCGACAAGCGTACGCAGGACTACATCACCGGCCGTTTCGGCTGAGGTGACTTTCAGGAGACCGCAATGTCCAACCATATCGTGAAATCCTTCGACGAGGATCTGGCCCTCTTGAAATCCATGCTGGCCCAGATGGGCGGGCTGGCCGAGGAACAGCTGGCCGACGCCATCGATGCGCTCGCCCGCCATGACACCGCGCTTGCCGATCAGGTCATCGCCGCCGATGAGCGCATTGACGTGCTGGAGCGGCAGATCGAGGAAAAGGCCGTCCTGACCATTGCCCGCCGCCAGCCCATGGCCCATGACCTGCGCGAGATCATGGCGGCCATCCGCGTCGCCAATGATTTGGAGCGGATCGGCGACTTGGCCAAGAACACCGCCAAGCGCACCCACGCCATTGCCGAGCCGCTGCCGCGCAAGCTGGCGACCGGACTTGCCCGCATGGGACGTCTCGCCCAGGAGGAGCTCAATCTCATTCTCGACGCCTATGTCCATTCCGACGTCGACAAGGCCATGCAGGTCTGGCGCTCCGACGAGGATCTTGATTCCCTCTACAATTCGATCTTCCGCGAATTGCTGACCTACATGATGGAAGATCCGCGCAATATCTCCCTGTGCACCCACCTGTTGTTCGGCGCCAAGAACATGGAGCGCATCGGCGATCACGCCACCAACATCGCTGAAACCGTGCATTATCTGGTCAACGGCACCACCATTATCGAAGGCCGTCCCAAGAAGGATGTCACCTCCACCCAGCGCGTGGACCAGCGCGGCAGCGGAGAGTAGACCATGAGCGCCTCCATCCTTGTCGCCGAAGATGAGGAAGCCATTCAGATCCTGTTGGCCTATAATCTCGAGGCCGAAGGCTGGCGCGTGCGTGTCACCGCCAATGGCGAAGACGTCATGAAAATGATTGCCGACGAAAAGCCCGATCTCGTCCTGCTCGACTGGATGCTTCCTGGCCTGTCGGGCATCGAGGTCTGCCGGCTGATCCGCGCCCGGCCCGAGACCCGCGCCATTCCGGTCATCATGCTCACCGCGCGTTCCGAAGAAAGCGAGCGGGTGCGCGGCCTTGCCACCGGGGCGGATGATTATGTCGTCAAGCCGTTTTCGGTGCCCGAGCTCACCGCCCGCATCAAGGCCATCCTGCGCCGCCTCAATCCCGATGTCGTGGCCGATGTTCTCAAAGTTGGCGATCTGGAGCTGGATCGCCGCGCCCGCCGGGTCTGGCGCGCCAAGCGCGACCTGTCGCTGTCGCCTACCGAATTCCGACTGCTCGAACACCTCATGGGCAATCCGGGCCGCGTCTATTCGCGCGCCCAATTGCTCGATACGGTCTGGGGCCGCGATGCCTATGTCGATGACCGCACCGTCGATGTGCATGTCGGCCGGCTGCGCAAGGTGCTGTCGCGCGGCCAGGAGGCCGATCCGCTGCGCACGGTGCGCGGCGCCGGCTATGCCTTTGACGAACGCTTCGGCCGGGTAGGGCGCAAGGGCGAGTAATCCCCGCCTGATTTTGCTTGAAGCGGCTCCCGTTCCGGACCATCCTTGCGCGAGCCAAATCAGCTGGCATCAAGGAGAGCGACATGGCCAAGGGTCAGATGAAGTCCAACAAGGAAGTCCGCAAGCCGAAAAAGGACGCCAAGCCTGCCAAGGCTGCGCCGACGCTCGGCTCGCAGGTCAAGGATGCCGGCGGCAAGAAGTAACCCAAACCCGCTTGCCCACTTCCGCGCGGGTCCGCCATGTGCGTAGCCGTGCGCTGGCCATCAGGGTCTTTGTTGCATCCCCTGTTGTCTCATTGCAGGCTTTGTTAATCGGCCTGCCGCATCATGTGCCTGTTGAAGGGACGGATGATGGCGCAGCAGGCTTGGAATGGCAGCAATGACACGGGAGAAGGCCTGCCGCTGTCGGAAGTGCTTGGCGCGCTCAGCCATGCACTCGATCTGACCGAAGGCCAGCCGCAAGGCCATTGCATGCGCGCCACCTGGATCGGCTGGCATGTGGGCGCGGCCTGCGGGCTTGGCGAGGCAGAACTTGCGGATCTTTATTTCACCATCCTGCTCAAGGACCTGGGCTGTTCCAGCAATGCGGCGCGCATTTGCGAGCTTTATCTGGCCGATGACATCGGCTTCAAGCGTGATTTCAAGCAGGTTGACGGCAGTCTCGGCGCGGCCCTGCGTTTTGTGTTCGCCCAAACCGGCCTGCAGTCGGGGCTTGCCGAGCGGTTTCGCGCCATCGTCAACATCCTGCAAAATGGCGGCGATATTTCGCGCAGCCTGATCGAAACGCGGTGCCATCGCGGTGCGGACATTGCCGCCAAAATGCGGTTTTCGTCCGATGTGCAGAACGGCATCCTGTCGCTCGACGAACATTGGGATGGTTCGGGCAAGCCGCAGGGCCTGTCTGGCGAGGCCATTCCGCTTGCCTCGCGCATCGCATTGCTGGCCCAGGTTGCCGATGTCTTTCAGGCTAGCCGCGGCCCGCAAGCGGCCATGGCCGAGATTGCCGCCCGTTCGGGCAGCTGGTTTGACCCTGCCCTTGCCGATGCTTTTTCCCGCGCTGCCGCCGATCCGTCGATGTGGACGGCGCTTGCCGATGCGGATTTCGAGGCAAAAGTGATGGCGCTCGCCCCGGCCCGCACCCGTCATGCTGTTGACGAGGACTATCTCGACGAGATTGCATCGGCTTTCGCCGACATCATTGACGCCAAAAGCCCTTTCACGGCCGGCCATTCGCGCCGCGTCACGCTCTACAGCGACATGATCGCCTCGCAAATGGGCCTTGCTGTCGCCCATCGCCGCTGGCTGGGCCGCGCCGCTCTCCTGCACGATATCGGCAAGCTCGGTGTCTCCAACCAGATTCTCGACAAGCCCGGACGCCCATCGGAGGAGGAATGGCTGGAAATCCGCCGCCATCCGCTGCTCAGCCGCCAGATCATCGAACGCCTGTCACCGCTGCGCAGCTTGGCGCAGGTGGCCGGCGCCCATCACGAACGGCTGGACGGCAAGGGCTATCCGGACGGGCTTTCCAGCGCGGAAATTTGCCTTGAAACGCGCATCATGTCGGTGGCCGATGTTTTTGACGCGCTGACTGCCGACCGGCCTTATCGGCTTGCCATGCCGGTAGGCGAGGCGTTGGCCATGATGCGCCGCGATTCAGGCACGGCCTTTGATCCGGCCTGCCTCGATGCCCTTCAAACCGCGCTTGGCGTGCTTGGCCGCAAGGCGGCCTGATCAGCCTGCGGCTTTTCGGGTGGCGGCATGGCGGCGTCTGCGGCATTCTTGGCCATCAAACCGGAATCAGCCATGCACGCCTTCGCCAAGACCGCTTTCTCCAAACCCCGCGACGTGACCCCCGATGGCCGCGACTACGACGTCGTGCGCAAGGTCATTGCGCATCTGTCGACGGACTTCCGCGATCAGCCGTCGCTCGGACAGCTTGCCGCCCTGACCGGCGAGACCGAGGACGGGCTGTCAAAGCTGTTTGCCCGCTGGGCCGGGCTGACGCCGAAAGCCTTTCTGCAGGCCGTCACCCTCGATCACGCCAAGCGGCTGCTCGCCGAGGGAGCGCCGGTGCTCGATGCGGCGCTCGAATCCGGCCTGTCGGGTCCTGGCCGCCTGCATGACCTGTTTGTCACCCATGAGGCCATGTCGCCCGGCGAATGGAAGGGCAGGGGCGCCGGCCTGTCGCTGCGCTACGGCTATCATGCCAGCCCGTTTGGAACCGCGCTCATCATGCTTGCGC
>JBATMU010000405.1:0-10470 GCA_049289995.1 Rhizobiaceae bacterium
ACGACCACGCCTCATAGACCTTGTCGAGCAGCGGCATCTGCACTTCGGAAAATTCGAGGCAAAGCAGCCGCCCGCCGCGCTTGAGCACGCGGAAAGCCTCGCTCAGCGCCCGGTCGATATGCGGCACATTGCGGATGCCGAAGGCGATCGTATAGGCATCGAAACTGGAATCCGCGAACGGTAATTCCTCGGCATTGGCCTCCACAAAGGTGCAATTAGCCGAAAGTCCGCGCTTCTCCGCCCGCTCCGCACCGACCGCCAGCATCGAGCCATTGATGTCGAGAATGGTCGCCCGCGCCTGTCCGCCCGAGGCGTCAATGATGCGGAAGGCGATGTCGCCGGTGCCGCCGGCCACGTCGAGCACGGTCCAGCCGTCCCGTTTGGGCGGGTTGAGCGCCGCCACCATGCCGTCCTTCCACAGCCGGTGCAGCCCGCCCGACATCAGATCGTTCATCAGGTCATAGCGGCCGGCAACCTTGTGGAAGACTTCGTTGACCAGGCCTTGCTTTTCGCCATCGGCCACGTCACGGAACCCGTAAGAGGTTGCCATGCCGCCCTTGGCGGTGGTGCGGGTTGCGGGCATTCCCATTTTTCTTTCGCTTCAGACCCTTGGGACCATAGCCGATGCCCAACAGTGACGCTATTGTCAACCAAGGCTGCAAAAGGACGCGGGGGGACGAACATCCCGGCAATTGCGCCTGCCGAAATGGGAAAGGCGCCAGATGGTCCTGAAAGCCGAACTGCATTGCCACATTGAAGGCGCCGCCTCGCCGGCGCTGGTCATCGAGCAAGCGCGCAAATATGGCGCCGATGTATCTGCCTTCATCAAGGACGGTTTGTTTGTCTGGTCCGACTTCACGACCTTTCTCGCCGCCTATGACGGTGCTTCCAGCCTGTTTCGCAGCGAAGATGATTATGCCCGGCTGGCCGAAACCTATCTGACCTCGCTGGCGCGCGGCGGCTGTATCTATTCGGAAGTATTCACCTCTCCTGATCACGCCACCCGCTCGGGTCTGTCGCCGCAGGCCTACACCAATGCGCTGGGCGAAGGTATGCGCCGGGCCAATGCCAAGACCGGCATTGAAGGCCGCATGATTGTCACCGGCGTTCGGCATTTCGGCGTTGAATCGGTCGAAGCCGCCGCACGTTTTGCCGTCAAATGCGGCCATCCGCTGGTCACCGGCTTCGGCATGGCCGGCGAGGAACGTTTCGGCGATGTCGAGGATTACGTCCGCGCTTTCGAAATCGCCCGCGAGGCGGGCCTTGGCATCACCGTGCATGCCGGAGAATTGGAAGGGGCCGAAAGCGTGCGCGCCGCCCTCGATCATATCCGGCCTTCGCGCATTGGCCATGGCGTGCGTGCCATTGAAGATCCGGCCCTTGTTGCCCGCATCGCCGCAGAAGGAGTGGTGCTCGAATGCTGCCCCGGCTCGAATGTGGCGTTGAAAGTGTTTGACGGCTGGGCCAATCACCCGTTCCGGAAATTGCGTGATGCCGGCTGCAAGGTCACGTTGTCGTCGGATGATCCGCCCTATTTCTGGACCTCGCTCGACCGTGAATATGAAATGGCCTCGCAGCATTTCGGCATGACCCCGCGCGACCTGGCGGCAATCACGAAAATCTCGCTGGAAGCGGCTTTTGTGGACCGGAAGACGAAGGCCGCGCTGCTCGCCCGGCTCGAGGCCTCGCTGCGCGCCTGACCTGGCTGGTCATCTGCATGACGAGCAGGTTGGCTGCCCGCAGTTTGCGACGGATGTCGAGGGCAAACCCTTGCTCCAGGGCTGCCGCCACGGCCATATGGCGGCGCGCCAGCCTGCCAAGCGCCTCGGCCTCAATCGACCAGATCCGCGCCGGTGTTTCCAGTGTCACGCCTGCCGAAGCCTTTTCGCCGCCAAGTGCGGTCAATTCACCAATAAGCGAGCCGGCGCCGCAAATGGCGATCTGCGCGCCATCGCAACTGACCCGCGCCTGGCCGTTGAGCATCCAATGCAGCTGGGCGGCTTTCACGTCTTGCGTTGAAAGCACGTCGCCCGCCCGGCAATTGCGCCAATTGCCCGCCCTGATCACCTTGCGGCGCAGCGCCGGGGTGAGGCCTGGTAGGGCGGCGTCGGCAAGAGCCGCCTCTTCAGCAGTGAAAATCGCCCGTCGGTCCAGAATGCCCATCAGCGCCATGTGCGACAGGTTGACGGCGATCAGCAGTGATTCCCAGAACGTGCCGACTGGATCATTCAGAACGAACGCCGAATAGCACAGGCCGGCAAATGCCGAAGCCAACACCAAAAGCCTGAGCCAGATCATCCGGTGCATGGCCATGGAAAGCACGAGAAGCAGATAGGCCGAGTGCCCAAGCATGCCCTTGAGCGATAGCGCCGATTCTAGGCTGAGTTCCATGATGTGTTCCGCTTGCTGCAGTTTCCCGCTTCAAGCCCCGCATCCGGACTAACAAATCCTGTGTCTGGCGGCTGTGAGCGGTTTCACACAAGCTCAGTCGCAGCTAGGTTGGTGAAAGTTCATCTTCACCCAGAGTCGCGCCATGAAAAATGTCACCGTCGTCAGCCATCCGCTTGTCCAGCACAAATTGTCGATCATGCGCGACAAGGATACCTCCACCGCCGGGTTCCGCCGGCTGTTGCGCGAGATCTCGCTTCTGCTCGGCTATGAGGTGACGCGAAATCTCGAATTGACCACCAAGACCATCCAGACGCCGCTGGTCGAGATGCAGGCGCCGACACTTGATGGCAAGAAACTGGTGTTCGCCTCGGTGCTGCGCGCCGGCAATGGCCTGCTGGACGGCCTTCTTGATCTGGTGCCCGCCGCCCGAGTCGCCCATATCGGGCTCTACCGCGATCATGACACGCTGGAAGCGATCGAATATTTCTTCAAGGCGCCGTCCGATCTGGCCGACCGGCTGGTCATCGTGGTTGATCCCATGCTGGCGACTGCCAATTCGGCCATTGCAGCCGTCGACAAATTGAAGGGCAGAGGCGCGGTCAATATCCGTTTCCTGTGCCTGCTGGCCGCGCCCGAAGGCATTGCGCGCTTCACTGCCGCCCATCCTGATGTTCCGGTTTTCACTGCGGCCATTGACAGCCATCTCAATGAAAAAGGCTATATCGTGCCGGGGCTGGGTGACGCGGGCGACCGCATGTATGGCACCAAATAGGCCGCAACCCTTTTAAAATTTACTGCTTGTTAACGCAGGCCGGAGTTTCCCGCCCGTGTTAATCCCGGCCAAAGCAGCCGCATGTTAACTGAGGCCCTGTTTCTTGGGGCTGGCCATGCTGCGCAAACTTGTCATACTTGGTGTATTCACGGGCATGTCGGCTGCCGTGCCGGTTTTGTATGAATCCAATCCGCAATTGGTCGCCTGGCTATCCTCGGAAACACCGGAAAAAACCGAAGAACCCGCCGAAGCCAAGCTGGCTGCCGTTCGCAAGAAGCCGGAACATGAAGAAGCCGAACAGCTTTCGGGCCGCAAGATGCGCTTGCCGGTCGATACGCAGGGGCATTTCGTCGCCGAGTTCAAACTCAATGGCCGCCGCATCACCGGCATGATTGATACCGGCGCGACCATGATCGCCATCAACAAATCGACCGCCCGCAAGATAGGCCTTCAGTTGACTTCGGACGACTTCAGGCATGAGGTCAAGACCGCCAATGGGACGACCCGCGCCGCTGCAGCGATGATCGAATCCGTGCAGATCGGCAAGATCATGGTCGAAAACGTCCAGGCTGTGGTTCTCGAAGATGCGGCGCTTGGCGAACCGCTGATCGGCATGACCTTCCTCAATGCGCTCTCAAAATTCGAAGTTTCCGACGGCGCCATGCTGCTCCAGCAGTGAGGCCTA
Source organism: Rhizobiaceae bacterium (assembly GCA_049289995.1). Classification (GTDB taxonomy): domain Bacteria; phylum Pseudomonadota; class Alphaproteobacteria; order Rhizobiales; family Rhizobiaceae; genus JBATMU01. Next base: position 3,849 of record JBATMU010000405.1, read on the forward strand.
TCCGGCAATCCGCCTGATGACGGCAGAGGCGGGCTTTGGCGCTTCTGCGCCAATTGTCATGCAGGAATACATTGCCCGTGCGGCGGCTTCGGCATCATCGGCATTGCGGGCATGAACAAGGCAGAGCGGCTCGCCTATTTCCACGCGTTCACCCAGACCTTTTAGGCCGGTCAGACCGACCGCCGGATCAACCGGGTCCTGGGCGCGGGTTCTGCCGCCGCCAAGCGCCACAACCGCAAGCCCGATGCCGCGCGTGGCAATTGACGAGACAAAGCCTGATGATTCCGCCTTGACCGCCAGGAGAACCGGCGCTTTCGGCAGGTGGTTCCCGCAATTCTCCACAAAATCCTTTGGCCCGCCCAGTGCCGCAACCATTTGGCCAAACACCTCCGCCGCCGCTCCGCCCGTCAGCGCATTTTTCGCCGCTTGGAGCCCTTCGGCGCGAGTGGCCGCGCGCCCCGAGACCAGCAGCATTTCCGCTGCCAGCGCCAGGGTCACCGTTTCCAGCCGTTTGTCGCGCTGCGCGCCGGTCAGGAAATCAACAGCGTTGGCCACTTCCACTGCATTGCCGGCGGCTGAGGCCAGCGGCTGGTCCATGTCGGTGATCAGCGCCGTGGTTTTCAGGCCGGCGCCATTGGCGACCGCAACCAGGCTTTGCGCCAAGGCAACGGCGTCACGCCGCTTGGCCATGAACGCGCCTGAACCGCTTTTGACATCAAGCACCAGGCTTTGCAGCCCGGCCGCAAGCTTCTTCGACAGGATGGAGGCGGTAATCAGCGGAATGGATTCCACCGTCGCGGTGACATCGCGTGTCGCATAGAACCGCTTGTCGGCAGGCGCCAGATCCGCCGTCTGCCCGATGATGGCCGTGCCGCATTGTCGCACAACCTTGCGGAACAGCGCGTTGTCGGGCTGGCTCGTGTAGCCGGGGATAGAATCCATCTTGTCGAGCGTGCCGCCGGTATGGCCGAGCCCGCGCCCTGAAATCATCGGCACATAGGCGCCGCAGGCCGCCACGATCGGCGCCAGCATCAGCGAGACATTGTCGCCGACCCCGCCGGTTGAATGCTTGTCCACCACCGGTCCCGGCAGATCCGACCAATCGAGCACGCTGCCGGAATCGCGCATGGCCAGCGTCAGCGCCACCGCCTCTTCGCGCGCCATACCCTTGAAAAACACCGCCATGGCGAAGGCGGCGATCTGGCCCTCGGTTACCGCGCCGCTGACAATACCCTTGACGAAGCCGGCAATGTCGCCCGCTTCAAGCGTCTCGCCATCACGTTTGCGGCGGATGAATTCCTGGTTGAGCATCATGTGCCGAACGGCGTCCAGATGGTCTTGATCCGTGTCGCCTTGACCAGAAACTCTTCGCCCTGACCCTGAACCGGGTCATGCCAGTCGCGCGCCTTGCCGTCATTCACCCAGGTCAGTTTCAGGTTGCCCGCCGATTCGCGCTCGACCCTGGCCGACCCGTCCGCCGATCCGAAATACCAGTGGGCGGCAATGTCGTCATGCTTGGCCAGCGTGTCGGCAAGTCCGTCCCGGTCGCCGGTCACAATATTGACCACGCCGCCCGGCACGTCGGATGTATCCAGCAATTGATAGAACTCGGTCGCCGCCAAAGGCATGATCGGCGAGGGCGTGACCACCACGCGGTTGCCCATGGCGATGGCCGGCATGACCAGCGACACAAAACCCAAAAGCGGCAGCGCGTCGGGACACGAAATCGCCATCACCTCCCATGGCTCGTTCAGTGTCAGGGTCAGCATGCGCGGCTGCGGCGCCCGCACCGCGCCATCGAATTTGTCCGCCCACGCTGCATAATGCACGATGCGCGCCACCGAGGCTTCAACCTCGCGCTGGGCGTCTTTCCTTGTCTGCCCGGCTTTCATCAACAGGGCGGTGAAATCACCGGCCCGCGCCTCAAGGTTTTCGGCCAAATAATAAAGGACCTGCGCGCGGCCGTGCCCTGTCATCGCCGACCAGCCTTCGGCCTTGCGCGCCGCTTCCGCTGCATTGCGGATATCCTTGCGGTTGCCAAGACCAGCCTCGCCGATCGAGCGCCCCTTGGCGTCCAAGACCGGATAGCTGTAGCCCGAATCCGGCCGCGCCTGCTTGCCGCCGATATAGAGCTTGGCGGTGCGGTCGAGACCATCACCGGGAGCAGCATCGGTGTCGGGCAGCGGCGCGCCGGGGCCGGGGCGAACGGCTTCCGGCTTGGCCCGCTTTTTCCACGCAGGAACCAGATATTCGCGCATGCCCTCCGGCCCGCCCTCGCGGCCGAAGCCAGATTCCTTGTAGCCGCCGAATCCGGCATTGGCGTCGAACAGGTTGGTGGAATTGATCCACACCACGCCGGCCTTCAGCTGGCGTGCGGCATCGAACGCCATGTCGAGATTTTGGCTCCATACCGAGGCGGCCAGCCCGTAGCGTGAATTGTTGGCAAGCGCCACCGCCTCGCCCGGCGTGCGGAAGGTCATGGCCGCCAGCACCGGCCCGAAGATTTCCTCCTGCGCCAATTGCGAGGCAGGATGCACATTGGTGAACAGGCTGGGCGGGAAGAAGCAGCCCTTGGCCTGGCTGCCCGCGCCGATTTCCGCCGCCCAGCTCGGCTGCCAGAGGTTGGCGCCTTCGGAGATCCCGGCCTCAACCTTGGCGCGGATGCTGTCGATCTGCACCGGTGCGACCACCGCACCCATATCCGTGGATTTGTCGAGCGGATCGCCGACCCTCAGCGTCTCCATGCGGGCGCGGAGCTTGCCGAGGAACTTGTCGGCAACGCCCTCCTGGATGAGAGCCCGCGAGCCGGCGCAGCACACTTCGCCCTGATTGAACCAGATGGCGTCAACCACCCCTTCCACCGCCGCGTCGAGATCGGCGTTTTCGAACACGATGAACGGCGATTTGCCGCCAAGCTCCAGCGACAGTTTCTTGCCCGAACCGGCCGTCTGGCGGCGCAGGATGCGGCCGACATCGGTCGAGCCGGTGAAGGCGAGCTTGGCCAGGCCCTCATGGCCGGCAATCAGCGCGCCGGTCTCGCCATCGCCATTGATGATGTTGACCACGCCCTTGGGCAAGCCGGCTTCCGAGCACAATTCGGCGAAGGCCAGCGCGGTCAGCGGCGTGTGCTCGGCGGGCTTGAGCACCACGGTGCAGCCTGCGGCCAGGGCAGGGGCGATTTTCCAGGCGAGCATCAGGAAGGGAAAATTCCACGGAATGATCTGGCCGCAGACGCCAACCGGCTCCTGTCCGGCAAACGCCGTGTCGCGCAGTTCGGCCCAGCCGGCATGATGATAGAAATGCCGCACAGCCAGCGGCACGTCGAGATCGCGCGTTTCGCGGATCGGCTTGCCATTGTCCATGGTTTCCAGCACGGCCAGCAGGCGCGAATGTTTCTGGATGTGGCGGGCCAGTGCATAAAGATGCCGGGCCCGCGCCCCGCCCGAAAGCGCCGACCAGCTTTTGAACGCCTTGGCCGCTGCCGCCACCGCCGCGTCAACCTCGGCCTTTCCAGCCTTGCCGACCTCGGCCAGCTTTTCGCCATTGGCCGGGTTGATGACCGGAAATGTGGCCGCACCCGCCTTGGTGAACGCGCCGCCGATATATTGGCCGAAGCGTCCGTCATGCTTTTTGAGCCAGGCGCGGGCGTGGCTGTCCTCTTCGGGAGAGGGGCCGTAATCCAGATTGGCGAGCAGCGGCTTGATGTCAGTCATTGCAGGTCTTTCTCATGCCATGCCGTGCCGGTCGGCGGACGAATAGCGTCCGGTGAGATAATGTTCGAGCTGACGCTCGATATCGGTGAGCAGCGCGCTGGCGCCAAGCCGGAACATGTCCGGCTTGAGCCAGGTTGCGCCAAGCTCTTCCTTCATCAGGATCAGCCAGGCAATGGCGTCCTTGGCCGCACGGATGCCGCCCGCCGGCTTGAAGCCGACATCAAAGCCGCTGAGCGCGCCATAGTCGCGAATGGCCCGCGCCATCACCAGGCTGACCGGCAGCGTCGCATTGACGGCTTCAGTGCCGGTCGAGGTCTTGATGAAATCCGCGCCCGCCATCATCGCCACCATCGACGCCTTGTAGACATTGGTCAGCGTCTTCAATTCGCCGGTCGCCAGAATGGCTTTCATGTGTGCCGCCCCGCAGGCCTCGCGCATGCGGGACACCTCGTCAAACAGCGCCGCCCAATCGCCGGTCAGCACATGGGCGCGGTGGATGACAATGTCGATTTCTTCCGCGCCCTGATCGACTGCATAGCGGATTTCGGCCAGCCGTTGCGGCAAGGGCGTCAGTCCGGCCGGAAAGCCGGTCGCCACCGAGGCCACAGGAATGCCGGAGCCGGACAGCGCCTTGACCGCCACCGGCACCATCGACGGATAAACGCAGACCGCGCCGGTCTTCAGGCCGTAATGCTCAAGACCGAGGCCTTTGAGCAGATCCGGCCGCAGCGGGTTTTTCGCCTTGGCGCACAGCCGCTCGACACGGCCCGGCGTATCATCGCCCGCCAGCGTCGTAAGATCGATGCATTCGATGGCGCGCACCAGCCACGCCGCCTGATGCGCCTTTTTTACCGAGCGCCGCGTGGTCAGCGTTGAGGTGCGCCGCTCGGCGGCCGACAGGTTCACGTCAACCGCATCGAAAACCCCGGCATCAAGCCGCATGCCGTCATTGCGCGGCCGGTGCGGCGTCACCTCCACCAGCGCATGTCCGGCGGCTGATTTGGCGATTGCCGTTTCGGTCCGCTTCACGCCATGTCTCCGATTGCCGCGCGCAACAGCTGTGCCAGCTTGCGCCCGCCCTCCGGCGCCATGTCCTTGGTTTCCTGATGTGACAATTCGCCCGCCGACATGCCTGCCGCCAGATTGGTGATGACCGAGGCCGCCGCCACTTTCAGCCCGCAAAACCGGGCCAGGATGACCTCGGGCACCGTCGACATGCCGACCGCATTGGCGCCCATGATCCGCGCCATGCGGATTTCAGCCGGCGTCTCGAAGGACGGGCCGGAAAACCACATATAGACGCCGTCATGCAGCTTGGTGCCGGTTTCGGCTGCGGCCTTGTGCATGGCCCGCCGCATGCCCGGATCATAGGCTTCCGACAGCCCGACAAAGCGCCGGTCGCTCGGCTCGCCGAACAGCGGATTGGATCCGGAAAAATTGATGTGGTCGGAGAGCAGCATCACCGATCCCGGCCCCATGTCCGGCTCCAGCGAACCGGCCGCATTGGTCAGGAACAGGTGGGTGACGCCGATGCCCGCCAGCGCCTCGATGGCCGGACGCATGGCAGCGGCATTGGCTTTCTCATAATAATGGGCGCGGCCTGCCAGCATGATGACGGCAACGCCTGAAAGGGTGCCTGCCACCAGTTCGCCCGCATGGCCGGAAACCCCGCTGTGCGGAAAGCCCGGCAAGTCGCCATAGGGAATGCGGATGGCGTTCTCCACCTCACCCGCCAGCCCGCCTAGCCCCGAGCCCAGCACCAGCGCCACTCGCGGCTGCAAGCCTTTCAGCCTTTCCACCAGGATATCGATTGCCGTTTTCATTTCAAAACCTCGGTGTCGAATGCGCGCGGCAACAGGTCGGACATCAGCACGGTCTCGCCGCGTCCGGCCCGGTCATAGAGATGGATCCGCGTGTCCGGCCCGGCAAATTCGGCCAGGCGCTGGCGGCAGCCGCCGCACGGCGTGATGAAGTCCATTTTCTCCGAAACCACCGCAACGTCGGTGATCGTGCCGCCGCCAGCCATGACGAAATGTGACAGCGCCGTCGTCTCCGCGCACCAGCCCTCAGGATAGGAGATGACCTCGATATTGGCGCCGGAAAAAATTCGCCCGTCCGAGGTCAGGAGCGCGGCACCCACCGGGAATTTTGAATAGGGCGAATGGGTCCGCACCATCGCCTTGATTGCCGCCTCGCGCAAAGTCCCGTCTGTTGCCGCGCTCATCACCGTTCCTTCACATAGGGCACGCCGCCGGCCTTTGGCGGGATCGCCTTGCCGATGAACCCGGCCAAGAGGATCACCGTCAGGATATAGGGCGAGGCGGTGATGATCTGCACAGGGACATGCCAGCCAAGGCCGGGAATGCTGGCGCCTTGCAGCGGAATGGCCAGCGCTTCGAGGAAGCCGAACAACAGGCAGGCGCCGATCGCGCCGACCGGGTTCCACTTGGCGAAGATAAGCGCGGCAAGCGCAATGAAGCCGCGGCCGCCCGACATGTTGGGCGAAAAATTCGCCGATTGGGCAATCGCCAGATAGGACCCGGCAACGCCGGCGAATATCCCGCAGATCAGCACGCCCGAATAGCGCAGCGCCGTCACCGAAATGCCCGCCGTATCCACCGCTGCCGGGTTTTCGCCAACCGCCCGCAGTCTCAGGCCAAACCGCGTCCGGTAGACGATCCACCAGGTCAGCGGCACGGCGGCAAACGCCACATAGACCAGTATGTTGTGTCCGGACAGAATGCCGGAATAGACCGGGCCGATGATCGGCACGTCCTTGACAGCGTCCGCTCCCGGCAGATGGATGGGTTCAAAGCGCGCGCCATTCGGCAATTGCGGCGTCTTGCCGCCCTGCGAATACCATGCTTTGCCGAGCAGCGCCGTCAGCCCGGCGGCAAGAAAATTGATGG
>JBATMU010000406.1:0-1549 GCA_049289995.1 Rhizobiaceae bacterium
GGCCCGCACTTTTCAGTTCGTTCGAAATGTCGTCCCGGCCGGGAAAAAGCCGGATGGATTCAACCAGATAGGAATAGGCGGCCCGGTCGCCTGCAATCAGCGCACCGAGGGCCGGAATGACGAAACGGGAATGCAAGGCGTAAAACGGCCGGAACCAGACGTCGGCCTGCGAGAACTCCAGAAGGAACAGCCTGCCGCCCGGCTTCAGGATGCGGGCGCATTCGCCAAGCGCCTTGGCCGGATCGGTCATGTTGCGCAGGCCGAACACCAAGGTAACAACGCAAACGCTGTCCGTGGCAAGCGGGATGGCCTCGCCAGGCGCATGCAGCAGTGTCAAATCGCCGCCTGAACGGCGCCTGGCCACATCAAGCATTCCGGAACTCGCATCGACTACAATAACCTCGCGGTCCGGCAAAGCCTTGCGCAACCCGAGCGCAATATCGCCCGTGCCGCCGGCCAGATCGACAATTGGTCCGTCCATCCGCTTCGCCTGCGCCAGCGTTTCCCTGACCACTTGACGTTTCCACAAACGATGAAGGCCAAAGCTCATCAGGTCATTCATCAGGTCGTAGCGGGGGGCGATCTTGTCGAACAGGGCGGTAACCCTCGCCCGCCGTTCTGCTGCCGAAACCTTTGCGGCTCCAAAACTCTGCTTCAACCGGTCAAGGCTTGGCGCGCGATCCGTTTCCATGACACTCCGGTCTCATTCGATGGCAGAATCGAGCTTGGCAAACATGGTTGCCGGTGACGCATTGTGGGTGAACCGGGTCAACAGCTTTCCATCCGGACCCATCACATAGATGACCGATGTATGGTCGATTGAATAGTCGCCGCTTGCCCTGTCGCCGACAAATTCATAGCGCGCGCCATAGGCTCTGGCTGCGGCATCGATCTGTTGGCGCGTACCTGTAAGCCCGCGTATTTTCGGATGAAAAGCTTCGGCATATTTGGTCAGGTTTTCGCCATGATCCCGGTCCGGATCGACCGAGATGAAAACCGCCTCCAGCTTGTCGAGCTTGGCTTGCGGCAGGCGGTCGAGCGCGGTGGCAAGTTCGCCCAAAGCGGTCGGGCATACGTCGGGACAAAACGTGTAGCCAAAATAGACGGCGAGATATTTGCCGCGGTAGTCCATATCCGTTACCGGGGCGCCGGCGCCGTCGGCCAAGCTGAATGACCCGTCAAACGACGGATCGGTTTGCCCCCATGGCTTCAGCATCAGCACAATGGCGGCGGCCGCAGCCAGCAGTCCGGCGAATATCCATTGTGATTTGCGCATCGGCGATCCGTCATTCGGCTGTGCAGACAGATACCGCCTAGCACCGGGGTGCATTGGCGGACTTGACGAAACTCAAGAATGGAATTTGGCGGGATTGCGTAATGACTTTCGAAGACCACGCCCATGTTAGCTGGTTTCGCCCTGCACCTGAACACCGCAATCGCCCGTCCCGCTGCACGCAATGAGAGTTCCGCGCGCCGGGCGATTGCTCAACCCGTACCAATAGCCGCAAATGACCACCGGGCTCCGGTCGTGGCTGGATGAAAGACCAGT
>JBATMU010000407.1:0-7098 GCA_049289995.1 Rhizobiaceae bacterium
TCATCGTCGACTGGATGGGTGGCGCGCTTGCGGCCCGCGAAAAGGGCGTCGGCCTTGTAAATATCGCCCAGCCTTTCGAAAAAGCCGGTATGCAGCTGGTTTGCCCGGCCAATGGCCCGGTCAAGACCGAAGCCGACTTTAAGGGCAAGACCCTCGGCGTCTGGTTCTTCGGCAATGAATATCCGTTCTTTGCCTGGATGAACAAGGAAGGCCTCTCGACCGCTGAAGGCGGCGACGTGAAGGTTCTGCAGCAGAGCTTCGACATCCAGCCGATGATCCAGAAGCAGGCCGACTGCATCTCGGTCATGACCTACAACGAATATTGGCAGCTGATCGACGCGGGCTACAAGCCCGAAGACCTGATCGTCTTCAACTATTCGGCCATGGGCAATGACCTGTTGGAAGACGGGCTCTACGCCATGGAAGACAAGCTCAAGGATCCGGCGTTCAAGGCCAACATGGTCAAGTTCGTCGCCGCCTCGATGAAGGGCTGGACCTATGCGCTGGCCAATCCGGATGAAGCCGCAGGCATTGTCATGGACAATGGCGGCCAGGATGAAAACCACCAGAAGCGCATGATGGGCGAAGTCGGCAAGCTGATCGGCTCGGGTTCGGGCAAGCTGATCGAAGCCGCCTACAAGCGCACCGCCGATGCGCTTCTGGCGCAGAAGATCATCACCAAGGAGCCGGCCGGCGCCTGGACCTCGGAAATCACCGACGCCATCAAGTAAGGCGGCGTTTGCCTGAAAATCGGCCCGCCGGCGCGATCCGGCGGGCTTTTTCATGCCCAAAGCTCTGGTTCGCGACATTTTAGCGAAGCCTTTAACCGCTTGCTAAGCGTGAACGGCAAATCCGCCCAGTTTCGGGCCATCGTCATGCCCTGGCGAAACCGTCCGGTAGCGTTTTCTCCCTATGCAGTGTCCAAGCCGCGCGTTTTGCGCAGCGGCAGGAAGACCGGCAGGGGAAGCGGGAAAATGGACGCCAGATCGGAACGGAGCACGATACCGCTCGCCGTCGATCTCGACGGGACGCTGATTGCAACAGACCTTCTGTGGGAAGGGCTGTTCCAGCTCCTGCGCGTCAATGTGCTCTATGTTTTCATGGTGCCATTCTGGCTGATGGCCGGGCCGCAGCGCCTCAAGCACGAGATTGCCTCGCGGGTTTGCCTGGCGGCGGCTGATCTTCCCTATCGGGCAGATGTGCTGGAGCGCCTGAAATTCGAAAAGGCGTCCGGGCGGAAGCTCATTCTGGCGACCGGCAGCCCGCGCGCCTTTGCCGATGCGGTGGCCGCCCATCTCGGGCTTTTCGACGAGGTGCTGGCCAGCGACATTGCGGTCAATCTGACCTCTTCGGCCAAGCGCGATGCGCTGGTCGCCCGCTTTGGCGATGGCGGTTTCGACTATGCCGGCAATTCCAGCCATGACGTGAAAATCTTTGATGCAGCCCGCCATTCGCTTGTCGTCAGCCCGGACCGGGCGGCGGCGGCATGGGCAAGCAGCCATGGCGGCGAACGCATGGATGGCGCCAGGCCCGGCGTCAAAACCATCGTCAAAATGCTGCGCGTGCACCAGTGGTTCAAGAACGTGCTGATTGCCGTGCCGATGGTGCTGAGCCATGAATATTTCAACACAGGAATGATCCTCTCCTGCCTGCTGGCTTTCGTGTCGTTCAGCGCGGCAGCTTCGGCGATCTACATTCTCAATGACCTGTTTGACCTGCCGCTCGACCGCAGGCACCGCACCAAGCGCAATCGTCCGTTTGCGGCAGGCACGCTGTCGATCCGCTTCGGGCTGATGGCGGCTGCCGGCCTTCTGCTGCTGAGCGGGACGTGCGCGGCCTTTCTGCCGGTGGAATTCGGCGCGGTGCTGGGGCTCTATCTGGTGGCGACGACCGCCTATTCGGTAAGCTTCAAACGCATGCTGCTGGTCGATGTGCTGACGCTGGCCGGGCTTTATACCTTGCGGGTTCTGGCAGGGGCGGCGGCGACCGGGGTTGAAACCTCGTTCTGGCTGCTGGCGTTTTCGATCTTCTTTTTCCTTTCGCTGTCGCTGGTCAAGCGCTTCACCGAATTGCAGGCCACGGAAGTCACCGCCGGCACCAAACTGGCCGGGCGCGGCTACCGGCCGGAGGATTTGGGCATCATTGCCCAAGCCGGCGTGTCTTCGGCCTTTGCATCCGCGCTGGTTTTGGCGCTCTACATCAATTCGGCTGATGTCGCCGAGATGTATGCGCGGCCGTGGATGGTCTGGCTGCTCGGGCCAATCATTCTTTACCTGACACTGCGCATCTGGGTGCTGGCCAATCGCGGTGAAATGCATGAAGACCCGGTGGTTTTCCTGATCCGCGACTGGCGCAGCATAACGGTCTGCGCGATTGGTGCGGTGCTTGTCGTGGCGGCGGGCGCATGATGGGCGAACAGTTCCAAAGCTTCGGACGGACGCGGGTCGCATCGCGCAAGTCGCTTGGTGCAAGGGAGGCGATTGCGCTTCTGAAAACCCGCCAGGCGCCAACCAATGGCATGTTGGCTTTCGGCAATGGCCGCTCCTATGGCGATTCCTGCCACAATGATTTTGGCGTGCTGGCCGCCATGGGCGGCATGAACGCCATCATGTCGTTTGACCCCGACAGCGGGCTGATGGAAGCGCAAGCCGGCGTTTTGCTGTCGCAGGTGATCGCGACGGCCGCACCGCACGGCTTTTTTCCCGCCGTGGTGCCGGGCACGCAGTACGTGACGCTGGGCGGGGCAATTGCCAATGATGTGCATGGCAAGAACCATCATCTGCGCGGCTCGTTCGGCAGGCATGTCGAGGCGTTGACGCTTCTGCGCTCGGATGGCGTCGAGCGGCGCTGCAGCCGCACTGAAAACCCGGCGCTGTTTGCCGCCACGCTCGGCGGCATGGGCCTAACCGGTCTGATCCTCAAAGTGACGCTCCGGCTGATGCCGGTCAGCTCGGTCGATATCGTGCAATCGGTGCAGCCATTTTCGAATCTCGAAGACTATTTTTCGCGCGCTGAGGCCATTGACCGGGCGCATGAATATTCGGTTGCCTGGGTCGATCAGCTGGCCTCGGGCAAGAACGCTGGGCGCGGACTGTTGATTTCGGGTGACCATGCCACTGAATCGGCGCCGCGCAGCGAGGCAAAGCTGCCGCTGGCTGTGCCGTTCGTGCCGCCGGTTAGCCCGCTCAACCGGCTGTCGCTCGGGCTGTTCAACAGGGGTTACCGCTGGGCGCAGTCGCGCAAGCCGGGCCTGCATCTGACCCGGTTCGAAAGCTTCTTCTTCCCGCTCGACGGAGTGAAAAACTGGAACCGCCTCTACGGGCCAAAAGGCCTGTTCCAGCACCAGAGCGTCGTGCCGCTGGATGCGGCGTTCGAAACGGTGCCGCTTTTGCTGAAAGCGGCGCGCGATGCCGGGCAAGCGTCGTTCCTGACCGTGCTCAAGCGGTTCGGCAGCCTCAAGCAGCCGGGCGTTCTGTCGTTTGCACGCGAAGGCTACACACTGACGCTCGATTTTCCCAACCGCGGCGCAAGCACACTGGCTTTGCTTGAGCGGCTTGACGCCATCACCGCCGATGCAGGCGGTGCGGTCAATCCCTACAAGGACAGCCGCATGCCGGCACAAATGTTCGCCCGGTCATTTCCCGACTGGCGCATGTTGGAAGCCTTGCGCGATCCCGCCTTCGTTTCGGATTTTTGGCGGCGCACGGCGCTGCGCCTGCCATCGGCAGCCATGGGGCTGGCCGCGGAATGAAACCTGCAAGGACATGCTGATGAACGTTTGTGTTGATCCAAAACGAGACATTTCGGCGTGTTGGGCGGCGTGCTGCCCCGCAATGACGCAGGAGACTGCCCAGTGAACTATCTGCCATTCATCCTGTTCACCGTCATGACCAATGCCGCGGCGCAGCTCATGCTGAAACAGGGCATGCTCAGCCTCGGCGACATTTCGTTCGAGGGCGTCAACCCGGTCGTCAAGCTTTTGCAGATCGTCTTCAGCCCGTTTGTATTTGCCGGGCTGGCGACGTTTGTCATCTCGATGGCCTCGCACCTTTATGTGCTGTCCAAGGTCGAACTGTCCTATGCCTATCCGTTCCTGAGCCTCGCCTATGTGGCGGTGGCGGTTCTTGCCTGGTTCCTGTTCAGCGAGGATCTGAACGTCTGGCGCATTGCGGGCATCGGCTTCATCTGCATCGGCACCGTGCTGATCGCCCAAGGCGGGCAGGGCCATGACAGGCCCGCGCAGCACGCCTCAATTTCCACCATCCAGAACGGAGAAATCCAGTGAGGCACATCATATTCGGCGGCGACGGCTTTGTCGGCAGGCATCTGGCGCCCAGGCTTTTGGCTGATGGCCACGAGGTGATCGTCGCCGACATCGTCAAAAGCGATCTGGCCCACTATGGCGAACGCGACGGCAAGGTGCGGTTCGTCGCCTGCGATGTCACCGATGCGGATGCAGTTCAGGCCGTCGGCATCAAGGCCGATGACATGGTCTACAACCTTTCAGCGAAAATGCTGTCGCCGCTGCAGGTGCGCGCCAAGCGCCACGACTTCTTCTTCCCGGTCAATTATCACGGCACGGTGCACATCATCGAGGCCATGGCGCGGGCCGATGCATCCAAGCTCGTGCACTTCACCACCGACATGATCTATGGTCACACGGTCACCATGCCGATGACCGAAGAGCATCCGGTTGCGCCGCTCGGCGAATATGGCCTGTCCAAGCTGAAGACCGAAGAGCTGGCCGAACAATGGCGCAAGGAGGGCATGCAGATTTCGCTGTTCCGTCCGCGCCTCATCATCGGTCCGGGCCGGCTCGGCATCCTGGAAAAGCTGTTCAAGCTGATCGACTGGAACCTGCCGGTGCCGATGATTGGCTCGGGCAAAAACCCCTATCAGTTCATTTCGGTGTTCGACTGCGCGGAAGCCGCGCGCGCCGCCTTCAAGGCAGGCGTGCCGAACGAGGCCTATAATCTCGGTTCGCTTAACCCCCCGCCGGTGCGCAAGCTGCTTGGCGATCTGATTGCCCATGCGGGTTCAAAATCGCTGCTGATCCCGACGCCGGGCTGGGCGGTCAAGCGCACGCTCGACCTGTTCGACCTGATGAACATGCCGATCATGGATCCCGAACAATATCTCATCGCCGACGAGGAATGCGTACTCGACGTCTCCAAGGGCGAACGCGAACTCGGCTGGATTCCGCAATACCGCGACGAAGACATGCTGATTGCCGCCTACAGCGAATACCACGCCAAGAAAACCGGCGCTGCGCATGGCGCAGTCCATGCCCCGGCCGAGTGAGGACAGACAATGACCATCATGACCAAAACGCCGATTGCCAATGCCCGCGCCGTCATCACAGCTCCATCGCTCGGTCATAACGCCACGCCCAAGCCGAATCTGTTGTCAGTCGAAGACGCCAAGGCCATGGACCTGGCGCGGATGACTGACCTTTTCAAGGGACATCTCAATCCCGGCCAGCTGCATTTCATGAAACTGCTCGGCTTCCACAAGATCAAGATCGAGCGTGCTGAAGGCATGTATTACACCGACCAGAACGGCCGAAAAATCCTTGATTTCTTTGGTGGTTTCGGCTCGCTGGCCTTTGGCCACAATCATCCGCGCATCCTCGAAGCACGCCTTCGCTTCCAGGAAGAAAAGCGCCACGAGATCGCCATTGCGTTCATGTCGCAATACGCGGCGGCCCTGGCCCACAATATTGCAGCCTGCTCGCCAGGTGACCTCGACATGGTGTTTCTGGGCTCGTCCGGGTCGGAAGCCATGGAAGCGGCCATCAAGGTGGCCGAGCGGGCCGCAGGTCCGGCGCGTCCGAAAATCGTCTATGCGGAAAATTCCTTCCACGGCAAGACCAAAGGCGTTCTATCGATCACCGATGGCAAGCTCTACCGCGGCGAATTCAAGCTGGTGGATAATACCGTCCGGGTTCCCTTTGGCGATATCGATGCCATTGAAGCCGCGTTCAAGGCCGACCCGGAAATTGGCGTCATCGTGCTGGAAACCATCCAGGGCGGCGGCGGCATCATCACCGCACCTGACGGGTTTTTCCAGAAACTGCGCAAGCTGTGTGACGAACATGGCGTGCTGTGGGTGGCCGATGAAGTGCAGTGCGGCATGGGCCGTTCAGGCCGGTTCTATGCGTTTGAACATTATGGCGTGGTGCCGGATGTAACGGCGCTCGCCAAGTCGCTTGGCGGCGGCAAGACGGCAATGGGCGCGATGATTGCCCGGCGCGAAATCTATATGAAAGCCTATGGCACGCCAAAAACAGCGATGATCCATGCGGCGGCGACCTTTGGCGGTATTGGCGAAGCGTCCATCACTTCCATCGAAGCGCTCAATGTCTTGTATGACGAGGGGCTGATTGACAACGCAGCGGCGACCGGCGCCTATCTGATCGAGCGCCTGAAAGCGCTGCAGGCGCGCTTTCCGCAGATTATCAAGGAAGTTCGCGGGCAGGGCTTCATGATCGGCCTTGAGTTTCACGACCTGTCGCAAACGCTTCCCGCCATCTTGCGCCCGGTCGTCGCCATGCTCGACGAGAAGCTCAAGGGCTCGCTGCCCGGCTTCATTGGCGCGGCTTTGCTGCGCGATCACAATTGCCTGGTGGCGTTTACCGAATACAACCGCAACGTGATCCGGCTTGAGCCGCCGCTGATCTGCCAGCCCGAGCATGTCGATCAGTTTGTCGGCGCGCTCGACACGCTCTTGAGCAAGGGCGTGGCGGCCATCGTGCGCGATTTCATCAAGGCGCAGGTGGTCTGAAAATGACGATCCATCCGGCTCCCGCGACCTGGCGCGCCGCCAATCTGCCGTCCAATGCATTTTCGCATTTGACGGCTTGGGCGGCCGCGCTTTGGCGGCGGACCGGATTGCTTGCCATTGAACGGTTGGCGACAGCGTTTTTCGCCATCACCGTTCTCGGCATGCTGGGCTATGCCGCTTTGCGGCCCGCCTACAATTGGGATCTCATTCCCTATGCCGCCACCGCACTGGAAAACCGCTATGATAATCCCGTTGATCTTCATGCCGAAACATGGCGGCAGATCGAGGCGGACATCACCACTCCTGCCCATCTCT
>JBATMU010000408.1:0-4024 GCA_049289995.1 Rhizobiaceae bacterium
GCGCAGCGTTGATGGCGCCTGCCGGGCCGATGGCCAGCGTGCCGACCGGAATGCCCGCCGGCATTTGCACGATGGACAGCAGCGAATCCTGCCCGGACAGCGCCTTGGACTGCACAGGCACGCCAAACACCGGCAGGCGGGTCATGGCGGCGGTCATGCCGGGAAGATGCGCCGCACCGCCGGCGCCGGCTATGATGATCTTGTAGCCCGCCGCTGCCGCACCCTTGGCGAAGCTGACCAGCCGGTCGGGGGTGCGGTGGGCGGAAATGATGAGCTTGCGGTGGGCAATGCCGAGCGCATCCAGCGTCTCTGCGGCGCCCTTCATGGTCGCCCAGTCAGACTGGCTGCCCATGATGATTGCAATGTCGGCATGGTCCATGGCGTTGTGCATCCCGCTGGCTTGCGCGCCGCTTAACGCAATGTACGCCGCCGGGCAAGCTTGGGCGTCAACCGGCAGCCATTGCAGCCAATTTGGCGATAGTGTTCATGTTGCGGACCGTGCAGAGCGTCGGCAATTTCAGTTTCGAACGGCCCATGCCATCGGGATAGTAAACATAGAGTGCCCGTTCGCCCGGACGGATTTGCTCGCCGCCCGGCGCATTGAATGCGCTGCTTTCCGGCGGGCCGGGCAGGAATGCGACGGCGATTTTGGCCGGATCTTCGCCGGGAAACGGATTTTGGGCAACCAGCCGGGCCAGTTCCGCGCCAGAGCGGATGAACACGCCAAAAGGGCGGCCGGTGAGGCGTTCGAGTTCTCTGGCCAGTGCGCTGCGGATCGCATCCTCGCTTTGGGCCGACCGGAAAACGGCATTGCCGCTCTGGATAAAGGTTCTGACTTCATTGAACCCCGCCGAGCGGCAGCAGGCCGCAAAATCCTCCATGGCCAGCTTTCCCGTGCCGCCGACATTGACGGCGCGCAGCAAGGCGATCCAAGCCAAAGAGGCGTCCATCAGGCGATGATATCGGGAACCAATTGGTCGTCCAGCTCCTTGAGCCGGTCTTTCATGGCGAGCTTTTTCTTCTTCATGCGCTGGATGGCCAGCGGATCGCAGCCAATGGCCGCCATGGCGTTGATCGCCATGTCGAGATCGGAATGTTCCTGGCGGAGTTTTGCAAATTCCAGGCGGATATCCGCCTTCTCCTGGTCCGCCATAAAACATCCATCCGCATGTAAAAGAGTTGAAAATGTCGCGCAAAAGGCAAGTCGGCCAGCGCGCGCGGCAGCCAATTGCAAATCGCTGCGCCCCTTAGCACAATTTCAACCGGATTGGAATCCTACCAGGTAATATTCGACAAGGCGGCGAACCAATGCCATCCTGTCATGCAGTTGTCACACCGGCAGGAATGAGGTTGTGAGTCCCGGTGCTGCGGCTGAGAGAAAAACGCAACGGAGACATGCAATGGCTGTTGAATCCCATCTTGCCGAACTTGAAAAAAAGCACGGGGAAATTGAACGTCAGCTCGACGAAGCCCATCTGCATCCGTCGGTCGACGACATCGAAATCACCCGGCTCAAGCGGCGCAAGCTGGCTCTCAAGGATGAAATCGAGCAGATCAAGGCGTCTGTGACCCGCCACTGAGCGGGTTTGGCCCTTGCAAGCCGCATGTTGGCGGTCAGCGCCGTTCCGGTTGCAACGCAGCCGGACGGCCATGGGTCTTGACCCTGAAAGCCAATTGTCCGGATTGACGCAATTTCAGGCTTGCCAGAACTGATCCAGCCAAAGGTTGAGCCGGGTCAGGCCTGGTCCGCCAATGGAATACCAGCGGCGCGTGCCCTCGGCGCGCACGCTGACCAGGCGCGCATCCAGAAGCGCTTTGAGGTGCTGGGACACCGCCGGACGCGACACCGGCAGCGCGGACGCCAGTTCATTGACGGTTTTTGGGCCATCGCGCAGCGCCTCCATCAGGCGGCGGCGGTTGGCGTCGGCAAGGGCGGCAAAGGGATCGGCTTCGGTCATGACGGCAATTGAGCGCAATTGGTGAAATCAATCAACTGGAGGCGGCGCAAACTGTCAGCCGTGTTCGCAAGAGGTCAGCGCTTGAACAGCGCCTCGGCTGCCGATTTGGTGGCGCCGCGCTCAGTCATGGCCTGTTCCAGCCTTCCGATTTCCTCCTGAAGCAGGCCGACGCGCCGCTGCAATTCATCCCGTGACAGAAGCGACAGGTCCTGGCCGATCTCGTGGGCGGGCTGTTTTTTGGGCGGGTCATCAAAAATCGCCATGCCGATCTCCTGAAAATCGCCACATCCTTGCCTTGCAGCCGCCGCAGACTACAGTCCAAACCGGCATTTGCGCAAAAGCAAAATGTGGAAGGACATGACAATGGCCAAATCCATCCCCGAAACCATGACTGCCATCGCCATCGCGCAGCCCGGCGGGCCAAAGGTGCTCAAACCCGAGATCCGGCCGGTTCCAAAGCCGGGTCCTGGCGAAATCCTCGTCAAGGTCAGGGCGGCGGGCGTCAACAGGCCGGATGTGCTGCAGCGCAAAGGCGCTTATCCAGCGCCGGCCGGGGCCAGCGATCTGCCGGGGCTGGAGATCGCGGGTGAGGTTGCGGCCTGCGGCGAGGGTGTTGAGCGATGGCGGCCGGGTGACATGGTCTGCGCGCTGACGCCGGGCGGCGGCTATGCGCAGTTTTGCCTTGTGCCAGAGGGCCACGCCTTGCCTATACCGGCCGGCATGACCCTGACCGAGGCAGCGGCCATCCCCGAAACCTATTTCACCGTCTGGCACAATGTATTCGAGCGCGGCGGGCTGAAGGAGGGGGAGAGCTTTCTCGTGCATGGCGGCTCATCGGGCATCGGCACGACCGCGATCCAGCTTGCTTCGGCCTTCGGCGCCTATGTGCTGGCCACTGCCGGAACGACGGCCAAATGCAATGCCTGCCTTGGCCTCGGGGCTGATCGGGCGATCAATTACCGCGACGAGGATTTCGTGGCAGTGACAAAAGAGGCGACCGAAGGGCGCGGCGCCGACCTGATCCTTGACATGATGGGCGGCGACTATGTGGCGCGTAATTTCGAGGCGGCGTCCATTGAAGGCCGGATCGTGCAGATTGCGCTGCAGAACGGGCCCATGGCGAGCGCCGACTACTCAAGATTGATGGTCAAGCGGCTGACCCATACCGGCTCGACGCTGCGTCCGCGCACCGTTGAGTTCAAGGCAAGGCTGGCCGGCGAATTGGAGCGCCATGTCTGGCCGCTTCTGGCCAGCCGCCGGGTCGCGCCGGTCATGGACATGATTTTTCCGCTGAAAGAGGCCTGGCGGGCGCATGAGCGCATGGAGGAAGGCCAGCATGTCGGCAAGATCGTGCTGGATGTTGGCTGAGCGGGCAGGCGCGGACCTGCGTGGCTTTCCTGCGCAATCAAAGGGCGAATTGGCGCAGGTGAATCCTGACCAAACGGAAAAAGATTCTTTGCCGGCTTCGCCGCGCATGCTTGCGCCGGCTGCGGAAATGGGCTTGTCTTTGCCCATGCCGGGTCTCGGCCAAAGGGTTGGAGACTGTCACATGCCTGTCAGACAGGCGAGATAACCCGGCTTCAGTTCCGCCCCCGCGGACAACAGGGAGACTTGCAACATGATTCATACCAAACGCATCACGTCGGCGCTGGCCGCCGCTGCCGTTCTTACATCCAGCCTGACCGGGATCGCCAGCGCCCAGTCCATGGACGAGCTCGTCGCCGCCGCCACCAAGGAAGGCCAGCTGACCACCATTGCTTTGCCGCATGACTGGTGCGGCTATGGCGGCGTCATCGAAGGCTTCAAGGCGAAATATCCCGGCATCACCGTCAACGAGCTGAACCCGGATGCCGGTTCGGCCGACGAAATCGAAGCCATCAAGGCCAACAAGGACAACACGGGTCCGCAGGCGCCGGACGTGATCGACGTCGGCCTGGCTTTCGGCCCGACCTCGAAGGCCGAAGGCCTGACCCAGCCCTACAAGGTTTCGACCTGGGCTGAAATTCCGGACACCATCAAGGATGCCGACGGCTTCTGGTATGGCGACTATTACGGCGTCATGTCGT
>JBATMU010000409.1:0-1933 GCA_049289995.1 Rhizobiaceae bacterium
TGCTTCGATCTCTTCGAGTGAAAATCCGCCGGCGAGCATTTTCTGCGGTTCTGGCTTGGACCAGTTATGATAACGCGCCTCGAGCGGCCCCGACAGCGCCTTGTCCTCAATCATTTTTGCCGCTGCCCGAAGGCCGCGCGCGCACGAATCCATGCCGCCGATATGGCCGATCAGCAGATCCTGCGGGTCTATGGACTGGCGGCGCAGCTTGGCGTCGAAATTGGTGCCGCCGCTGGTGAATCCGCCGCCTAGCAGGACCTGGTAATAGGCGAGCGCCATTTCCGGCACATTGTTGGGAAACTGGTCGGTGTCCCAGCCCGATTGGTAATCATTGCGGTTCATGTCGATCGAACCGAAAATGCCGAGCGCATTGGCCAAAGCCAGTTCGTGCTCGAAGGAATGGCCGGCCAGAATGGCATGGCCCTGTTCGATGTTGACCTTGACCTCGTTTTCCAGCCCGTGCGCTTTCAGGAAGCCATAGACCGTGCCGACATCGTAATCATACTGGTGCTTGGAGGGCTCCTGCGGCTTGGGTTCGATCAGGATCATGCCCTTGAAGCCGGTCTTGTGCTTGTATTCGACCACCAGATTGAGGAAGCGGCCCATCTGGTTCATTTCGCGCTTCATGTCTGTGTTCAAAAGCGTCTCATAGCCCTCGCGTCCGCCCCACAGCACATAATTCTCGCCGCCCAGCTAGCGCGTTGCGTCCATGCAGGTCTTCACGGTCGCCGCGGCAAAGGCGAACACATCCGGATCGGGATTGGTGGCAGCACCCGCCATATAGCGGCGGTGCGAGAACAGGTTTGCCGTGCCCCAGAGCAGCCGGACACCCGTCTCAGTCTGCTTCTTGCCGAGATAGTCGGTGATTTCCTCAAGATTCCGCGTGTTCTCGGCGAAATTTGCCCCTTCCGGGCGCACATCCGCGTCATGGAAACAATAGAACGGCACGCCAAGCGCCGTGAACATTTCAAAGGCAACATCCGCCTTCAACCGCGCATGATCCATCGTGTCGCCGAACCACGGCCGCTCGAAGGTCTGCCCGCCGAATGGGTCGGTGCCGGGCCATGCGAAGGAATGCCAATAAGCGGCGGCAAAGCGCAGATGATCCTCCATCCGCTTGCCAAGCAGCATCTCATCGGGATTGTAATGGCGGAAGGCCAGTGGATTGGCGCTGTCTGCCCCCTCATAGCGGATTTTTGTGATGTCGCCGAAAAAGCCGGTGCTCATGATGTTGCGTCCTTGATGGCTGGATAGAGCTTGCGATAGGTCCAAAGCCGCTCGGCGAAAGCGCCGGAAAGCGCGGCATCTGGATCGATGGTTTCGGCAATGGCAGGCGGCGTCATCACCGCGCGCGGGTCAGCGCCGGTCGCTGCGATGAGCCCGAGCCGGGCTGCGCCAAACGCCGCGCCGAAATCGCCATTGGCCGGAATGTTCACCGGAATGCCAAGCACCGTGGCAATGGTCTTGAGCCAGTAGTGTGAACGCGCACCGCCGCCGACCGCCGTTACCGTTTGCAGCCGCGTGCCGGCATTGGCGAGCGCCTCATTGCAGTCGGCAATGGCGAACGCCACACCCTCGACCACTGCCTGAGTCAGGCCGGCGCGGCCTGTTTCCTGGCCTATGCCGGTGAAGGCGCCGCGGATGGACGCATCATTGTGAGGCGTCCGCTCGCCCGAAATATAGGGCAGGAAGGTTGCGCTGCCCGGGGCTTTCAGCGTCCCGCCCAGTTCGGCAGTAAGGTCAGCCTGGCTGGCCCCGGTAATGCCGGAGAGCCAATTGAGCGAATCGGTCGCCGACAGGATCACCCCCATTTGGTGCCAGGTCTGCGGCAGCGCATGGCAAAAGGCATGCACGGCACTTTCCGGTTTTGGGCGGAAGCCTTCATTGGCGGCAAACAACACGCCCGACGTGCCGAGCGACACAAAGGCCTGGC
>JBATMU010000410.1:0-5609 GCA_049289995.1 Rhizobiaceae bacterium
GCGGTTGAAGGGCTGATCAGCGCCACGCGGAATGGCGTGAAAGTGCCGCCGAGCCGGCTGTTCGCGGAAACCGCACAGGAAGACGGCCTGTTTGTCGACGGCATGTGCCGGGCGCTTCACTTGCACAATTTCGAGCATTTTGACGGCGAAAACCTTGATCTGTGGATCCGGCTCGACATGACCGCCACGGACAATACCGATCATTGGCTGCGCGAAATCCGCGTCATGGCCAGCAAGATGGCGGAGATGGAGCTGCCGGCGCGGCGTGTCATCTGCCAGATCGACGGCTGCGCATCCGCCGACGCGGAAATGACTGCGGCGCTCGCATCGGAATTGCGCAAGCACGGTATGCGGGTGGCCATTGACGATTTCGGCGATGCCGATCTCACGCTGGAGCGCGTTGAAGCCATCAAGCCCGATTTCATACGTGTGGACGGTTCGTTGTTTCGCGACCTCTGCCGGGTGCGGCAGGCCAAAATGCTGATCCGCCCGCTGGTGGGAAGTTTCCGCAACATGGGAACGGCCGTGGTCATCGAAGGCATAGAAACGGCAGCCCAGCTGGAAATTGCCGCCGATTCGGGCGCGGACTTCCTGCAGGGCTTTGCGCTGGCCGCGCCGCAGGCCGCGGGCTGCCTGTTTGATGCCGGGCCTCGGCCTATTTCCGGCTTGCTTGCCGATGCCGGCCGGGTCAGCCAGTTGCGCGCCTGATCAAAGCGCTTTTCGACCCGCAAAGGCGAAATTGCGCGACAGGACATAGACGGCGATTGCCGCCAGGCCGATGGCGAGCAACAAGGCGAATTCGCCGGGCAAGCCCAGGTTTTCCACCGAAAGCCACAGAACGGCGTTGTTGACGGCAAAGCCGGTGGCTGCCGTCAGCGCAAATTTCAAAAGCGCTGCGCCATGGGCGGCATCAGATTTGAAGGTCAGGAAATAGTGCCCGGCATAGGACACGGCGAAGGCGCAAGCAAAGCCGGCGGCATTGGCGGCGAAAAGGCTTGCGAAACCAAGCCGGTACAGTCCGGTGGCGATCAGAAAATGCACGAGCGAGGCGGTCAGCCCGACAAGTCCGAATGTGGCGATGCGCCTCAACGGGCCTTGGTCCGGGTTTTTGCCGGCGCTGGCGCAGCAGCAGGGCGGGCATGGCGGGCGGCAATGACATAGGTCGGACGACGCTTCACCTCGGCATAGATGCGGCCGATATATTCGCCGATTATGCCGATGCCGAGGATTTGAATGCCGCCGAGGAACAGGATGCCGGTCAGAAGCGATGCATAGCCGGGGACATCAATGCCGAAAACCACGGTGCGCAGCACGATGAACGAGGCATAGATCATCGACAGGAGCGCAATGACAAAGCCGACATAGGTCCAGATCATCAGCGGCACTTCGCTGAACGAGGTTATGCCCTCGACCGCAAAGCGCCACAGCTTCCAGCCGGAGAATTTTGAAGCGCCCGCCGAGCGCGGCTGGCGGGCGTAGTCGACATAGACCGGCTCATAGCCGACCCAGGCGAAAATGCCTTTCATGAAGCGGCGGCTTTCGGGAAGCTGATTGACGGCATTGACCACTTCGCGGTCCATCAGGCGGAAATCGCCGACATTGGCCGGAATGCGGATGTCGGAGATCATGTTGTGAAAGGCATAGAACCAGCCAGCGGTGCGCCGCTTCATGGCGCCATCTTCGCTGCGGTCGGTGCGGCGGGCCAAAACGACCTTGGCGCCGTCGAGCCAAAGGGCGATCATGTCGCCGATCAGGCCAGGCGGGTCCTGCAGATCAACATCGATGGGTATGACAGCCTGGCCGGCTGCTTCGGCGAGCCCTGCGGTGAGAGCGGCTTCCTTGCCGAAATTGCGCGACAGCTCGATGGCGCGGATTTCAAGATCGCCGCCAATCCGGCTGCGGATGGCGGCAAGCGTGGCGTCGGTGCTGCCGTCGTCGACAAAGACGATTTCGAGGCCGATTTTTCCGGCGAAACGGGTGCGGACATCGCCATCGAGTTGGGCCATTGCCTTGAGAAATGGCGCAACGGCGTCTTCTTCGTTGAAAACGGGAATGACGATGGAGACCAGTTGCGAAACATCCATGCGTCAATTGCTCCACATTTGCGGGCAGACCCTGCGCGCGCTGGCATTTTGGCGGCTCAGCCGCCGTTGTTTGCTGCAATGGCGGCGCGTTTGGCAAGCAGGATTTTCTGATTGCGCATGCCGGCATTGGGATTGCGCGCCTCGAACTGCCCGATAATGGCGAAAGGCCGTGTGCCAGCCAAACCATTTATGCGGGCAAACCGGCTCTCTTCGGCAATGAGAACCATTGCCGGGGCGGCTTCCAGCAGGGCGGCGAGGGCTGCGTCATCGCCTGGCAGCGCACGGATCGGCTGGCTGGCGGGCAGGCTCGCGTAAAAGACCATGCCGGGTTCGGAATAGCCGTCGGCATAGACAGCGTCGGCAGGCGCGGCAGCTTGGCCGATCGCCAGCCCGAGCGGCCTGGCCAGCTTGATGAGCGGTTCAGCGGGTGGAACCAGCAGCCAAAAGGCCAACAGGAAAAAGACCAGTGTTGCTGCGGATTGCGCCATGGCGCCCGTGAACAGGCCGGCTCGGTTTTGCACGCGGCGGACAAGCGCCAGACCGGCCAGCAACAAGGCTGCGAAGGCCATTGCCAGCGGCCAGCCGATTGCCTGGCCGGTGAGCGCCGGCAGGGCGAGAACGCCGCCGATGGCGGCCAGGGTGAAGGCGACATTCAGCCAGAAACCCGCTTGAAGCCAAAAGGAGAGGCGCTTTTCGCGCAAAACGGTTTCCGGTGAGGCGGCGACAGCTCCAGCCATGAGCGCCAGTGCCGGGAAAGCAGGCAGAATGTAATGGGGCAGCTTGGTGGCCGCGAGCGTGAACATGACAAAGGTTGGAACCAGCCAGCTCCAGACAAACAGCCGGGCTTGCCTGTCACCAATGAGCCCGCGCCAGAAGCCGCTCAATGCGGCGGGCAGGGTGATTGTCCAGGGGAAGAACCCGATGAGAATGACCGGGACATAGACCAGCAGCGAGGCCAGATAGCCTTTCCAGCCCGAGCCGCCATGGCCCTCCATGGCCTGAAAGGCGCGGCCGATCACATGCTTGCCGAGGCCGATGCGCAGCATTTCGCCGCCGCTGGCCAGATTGGCCGGCACTGCCCAGCCAAGGAATATGCCAAGCGCGACGATTGAAATCAGCGCAAGCCCCACCATGTTGCGAAATGCCGGGCGGGTCGCCGCAGGCGAAAAAACCCAGGAAAAAAACACGAGCGGGATGATAACCGCCGGGCCAACCGGACCCTTGGCCAGCATGGACAGCGCAATCCCGATGCCGAACAGGCTGCCAAACAGCCAAAAACGCCGGTCTCCTGCATGAAGTTCGGCCCAGGCCCATGCCGACAAGCAGATTGATGCAAGCAAAACCGCATCCAGCATGGCGGCCGAACCCAGATAGATGGTCATCACCGACAGGCCGAGCGCGGTCATGGCGACAAATCCTGCGCGGGGCGAAAACAGCCTCCGGCCGATCAGGAATGTCAGAAACAGGCTGATGCCCATGGCGGGAGCCGATACAAAACGGGCGGCGAACTCGTTTTCGCCAAAGACCGAAAAGCTTGCGGCCATCAGCCAATAGGCCAAAGGCGGCTTGTGGGCGAAAACCTCGCCATTGAAGGCGGGAACCAGCCAATTGCCGGTTTCCAGCATTTCGACTGCGGCGCGCGCATAATAGGTTTCGTCGCGGTCCCACAGCATGGCGGCGGGCATCAGCAGCAGAAGAAAAACGGCCACCGCCAGCGCTGCCGCAAGGGCTGCTCCGATACCCGGTTCAAATCCTGACCGTGGGGCGGCGTTCAACGCTTGTGCCTGATGTCCGACAGGGTCCGGGCCGGGGTGATGGCTTCCGGATCAAGGCGGATTTCGATCAATGCCGGCTTGCCGCTTTTTCGGGCGCGGGCAAAGGCGGGTGCGAATTCCGCTGTCTCGCAAACCGTTTCGCCATGACCGCCATAGGCGCGGGCAAGCGCGGCAAAATCCGGATTGACCAGATCCGTGCCGGAAACGCGTGCGGGATATTCGCGTTCCTGGTGCATGCGGATGGTGCCGTACATGCCGTTGTTGACCACAATGACGATGATGGCCGCGCCATATTGCATGGCGGTGGCAAATTCCTGGCCGTTCATCATGAAACAGCCGTCGCCGGCAAAGGCAATGACGTCGCGCTCCGGAAACATCAGCTTGGCGGCAACCGCGCCCGGCGTGCCATAGCCCATCGAGCCGGAGGCGGGGGCAGCCTGTGTGGCGAACCGCCGGAAGCGGTGAAAACGGTGCACCCAGGTAGCGTAATTGCCCGCGCCATTGGTGAAGACGGCGTCTTCCGGCAATACGGATTCGAGATGGGCCATGACGGCGCCCATGGAGACGTCGCCCGGGCCGGCAAGCGGCGGTGTTGACCAGGCGAGATAGGATGCATGCAGCGACGCCGTGGTCTGCGCCCAGGCCAGGCTTTGCGGCGCGGCAAGTCCGGCAAATGCCTCGGCAAAGCTATCCGGGCTGGCATTTATGGCCAGTACGGGGCGGTAGACGCGGCCCAGTTCACCGGCATCGGGATGGACATGCACCAGCGTCTGGTCCGGGTAGGGGCTTTTCAGCAGGGTGTAATCGGACGAAGGCATTTCGCCCATCCGCCCGCCGATCAACAGGACCAGATCAGCCTGCTTGATGGCAGAGGCGAGCGCCGGGTTAGGCCCGATGCCGACATCGCCGGCATAGGAGGGATGCAAATGGTCAAACAGCATCTGGCGCCGGAACGAACAGCCGACCGGCAGCGCCCAGCGCGCTGCAGCGTCAGAGAACCGGGCGACGCCTTCGGCGCTCCAGCCGGTGCCGCCCAGGATGGCGAATGGCTTTTTGGAGCTTGCCAGCAGCGCGCCCAGTTCCGCCATCTGCGCGGCACCCGGCGCGGTCACTACTGGTGTTGCGGGCAGGGCGGCCGGCGCTTCGGCCAGTTCCGTCAAAACGTCTTCAGGCAAGGCGAGGACCACCGGGCCCGGCCTGCCCGAAGTAGCGATAGCAAAGGCGCGCGTGACAAATTCGGGAATGCGGGCCGGATCGTCGATCTCGGCCACCCACTTGACCATGGAGCCGAAGAACTGCCGGTAATCGACTTCCTGGAAGGCTTCGCGTTCGCGGATGGAGCGGGCGATCTGGCCGATGAACAGGATGACCGGCACCGAATCCTGGCTGGAAATGTGGATGCCGGCCGAAGCATTGGTGGCGCCGGGGCCGCGCGTGACAAAGCATATGCCCGGCTTGCCAGTCAGGCGGCCTTCGCAATCGGCCATCATGGCCGCGCCGCCTTCCTGGCGGCAAACGATGGTTTTGATGGGCGAGTCATGCAAGGCGTCGAGCACGGCGAGATAGCTTTCGCCCGGCACGCAATAGACGCGCTCGACGCCATTGGCCTCAAGCGCCTCGACAATCAGCTGGCCGCCGGTGCGCATGCCCGTCATGATGCGTCGTCCCTGTCGAGTTCAGCGAGGATTTCGGCGGTATGCTCGCCAAGCCGTGGCGATGCCTTTCCATAGACCTGCGGCGTGGCCGAAAA
>JBATMU010000411.1:0-10479 GCA_049289995.1 Rhizobiaceae bacterium
GGACAACACGCCTTCCGGTCGCGGCTCCGGGCGCGGTTCCGGCCGTCCGCCGCCGCAAAACACTTCCGCCGATGAGGCGCGGTCATTCCAGTCGCGGCCGACCGACGGAACCAGCCGGTTGAAATCCTGGCTGCGGCCGCCGAACTGGTCGTGCTCATAGAGCGTCACCGTGCACGATCGCGCGCAAGCGACCGACGATGCCGTGTCATTGAAACCGCGCAGCCGCGCGGCCTGCTCGCCATCCGAAAGCCGGATGCTGCGGCCGCCGAAATCATTGTGCTCAAAGATGGTGCACGTGCCTGGCCGGACATCGGGCTCAACCGGTTCCGGACGCGGCTCTTCGCGGCGGCCGCAGAACACTTGCGCCGAGGAGGCGCGGTCGTTCCATGCCTCACCGACAAACGGCGTCTGCCGTGAAAAGTCTTGCGTGCGGCCGCGGAAATTCTCGCGCTCGAAAAGCGTCACCGTACAGTTGCGGGCGCAGATGGCCGAGGAAATCTGGTCATTCAGCGCGCCGAGGCGGCCGACCTCATCGCCATCCGACAACCGCATGGCGCGCCCGCGAAACTGGCTGTGCTCATAGACGTTGCAACTGTCGGGCCGCACGTCGGGCTGCGCAGGCTCTTCGGCCCGGCAGGCGACCTTGAGTGAAGAGATCCGGTCATTGAAGCGGCCGCCAAGCGAATTGGCCCTGCCTTCCACCCGTCCTGAGCGGCCGGCGAAGTTTTCGTCGGTGAAAACCGCCATCACGCAGCCGCGCGAGCATTGGGCTGATGATATGCGGTCATTCCAGCGGCGGCCAAGTGCGGGAAAATTCGCGCCGGGCTCAAGATTGAGGCTGCGTCCCGTCAGGCTTTCGCCGTCAAAGGCCACGCATCCCGGCCCGGCGGCCTGCGCGGAATTCACGCTGGCAAAGGCAGCCAGAATGAGCGCCGCAAGTGCCATGATGATCCGCATGCCCGTCTCCTGTCTCGCACGATTTGCCTGCAAGCGTCTCGCAATTCGCCCCTTTTGGCAATGTTGATGTGATGGTGAACACAGCGTCGCTGCAGATGGCTTGTCTCAAGGTGCGGACGCACCCTAAATAACGTCATTCGCAAAGGAGCGCGCCATGTCCATTCGCCCGGTCAAGAGCATTTCCGGCACCACGCCGACGCTGGAAGGTGCGGGCGTCCACCTGCACCGCGTCTTCGGGTTCGGCAATACCGACCTGACCGACCCGTTCCTGATGATGGATGATTTTCGCAACGAGCGGCCGGAAAATTATGCGCGCGGCTTTCCCTGGCATCCCCATCGCGGCATAGAGACGATCACCTATGTCTTGGCGGGCACTGTCGAACATGGCGATTCGCTCGGCAATGTCGGCAATCTGGGCGCAGGCGACGTGCAATGGATGACCGCCGGATCCGGCATCATGCATCAGGAAATGCCCAAGGGCGATGTGTTCGGCCGCATGCATGGCTTTCAGCTCTGGGCAAATCTGCCGTCCCATCTGAAAATGACCAGCCCGCGCTACCAGGACGTCAAGTCAAACGAAATTCCGGAAATCATCGATGATGACGGCACGCGGGTGCGCGTGGTGATCGGATCGTTTTGGGGCAAGACCGGCCCCGTCGACGGCATTGCGGCGGATCCGCAATATCTCGACATTTCCGTGCCGCCCGGCAAGCGCAAGGTCTTCAAGGTTGATACCTATCGCACGGCCTTCGCCTATATTTTCGAAGGCTCGGCCAGTTTCCGCGATGCGTCAAAACCGTTCGGCATTCTCGTTGAAAAAGAGGTCGGCGGCGAAGAAATCCATCTGCGCGACATGAGCGGCAACCGCACGCTGGTGGTTTTTGACTCCGGCGACGAAGTTGTCGTGCAGGCTGGCGAAAAAGGCGTGCGCTTCCTTTTGATTTCCGGCGCGCCGCTGAAAGAACCGGTCGCCTGGCACGGACCGATCGTCATGAACACCCGCGAGGAAATCGCCCAAGCCGTGCGCGACCTGCGCAATGGCACATTCATCAAGGACGGCGCCCGCATGGGCTGATGTCAAAGGCCCGCGCTTGCAGCCGAAGCTGGTTTTGCGCCCGGTCAGATCATGACCGAGCAGCCGTCATAGCAATGCATCATCTCTTCTTCGATGCGTTGGGCGCATTCAAACGCCGCGGCGCCTTCCAGCTTGTTGCAGCGTTCGAGCATGGCCATGTGCTTGTTGGTGCAGCGCTCCATGCATTTGCGGTAGGCGTCGGGAATTTCCGGCGCTGCCGCGCCAAAGCCCAGGAATTTGGCGAAGTACGCATCCTTGTCCGGCGCAGACATCTCCGGCCAGGCGCGGAGCACTTTCAGGCGGTCTTCGGTTTTCATGGAATGCGCACTCCAGTGGATAGGGGAGCCATTCTGCGCCGAACCAAAGGGGCGGCGTTGACACGCATCAAGTCCGCAAAACACGCTGTCTCCCCGCCAGTCGCCGGCAAGCGCGGCCCTGTTTGTCACCGGCCAATTGCCGGTGATTTGGTTGCAGTGACGATTTGCCGCCGGTTTCGGCGCTCAGGCAAAGCCGGGGAAATAGTCCACCTTGATGCGCGACCGCGCCACTCCGAGTTCGGCCAGAACGTTCTGGAAATGCCTGACCATGGCGTTCGGCCCTGACACAAAAAACGTGTGATCGCGGAAATCAGGAACTTCTGCTGCGATCATTGCTTTGTCGATGAAGCCCTTGCGCATGTTGGTCCTCTCGTTCGGGTTATCTCGCACCACATGGATCGTGCGCATTCCAAGTGCGCGTTCTGCGCGGTTGAGCGTATCGGCATAGGCAATCTCTTCGGCTCGGTTGTTGCCATAGAACATGACAAGCTGGCGCTTGTCGCCGCGGCTGATCATGTCCTCGATCATTGAGCGGAAGGGCGTGATGCCGATGCCGCCGGCAATGAAGACAAGTTTCTCGCGCGGATTGGACGGCAGGGTGAAATCGCCGCCGGGATGCGAAGCATAGATGACATCGCCGGGTTTCATCTCGATCAGCGAGCGTTTGAATGCGCTTGGTCTGGGATAAAATTTCACGCCAAGCCGCACTTGCCCGTCGCCTGGCGCAGAGGCGATGGTGAACGGTCGCCTGTTGCCGCGCGAATCGGCGCCGCGCACGTCAAGCGTCCAGTCCATATATTGGCCGGCAACAAATCGCACGGGCCGGGAGGGCGCGAAGACATATTCGTAACAGCCGCTGGCGAGCTTTTCGACGGACGTCAGCGTCAGCTTGTAGCGGTATTTCGTGCTGACCGCAAAAGACAGCAGGTTGCCGGCCAGGAATGCCGCCTCGGGTGTGAAGCCAAATTCGCCGATGACCAGTTCCGGCGCCGACAGCACGCCAATCAATGCGGCAAATGCGATGCGCCAGTATTTGTTCTGCGGCGCCGTCAGCGGTTCTGTCAGCATGGCGAAACCCGCAAACAGCAGCGGCGAATAGCGCAGCGTCTGGTCAAGCGCCTCCAGATACGTCTCCGCGTCAGTGAACACCATGACAGCGGCGATATTGGCAAGCAGATAGGCCGAGACCATGCCGTAGCGCTGCACCTTGTGCACCACCAAGAGGCCGCCAATCAGCACAAAGGGCAACAGCTGTTCATTGCCCGTCCACCAGCTTGGCGGCTGGTCAAGCAGGTATCCGGAGGCCACCGCTCCCAGCGCAACCGGATTGAAGATGTGCTTGCGCCCAAAGGCCAGCACGAATTTCGAGCCGATCGCGGCCGTGGCGGCAACCACAAGCCCAAGCAGGCCTTCGGTGTCGTCGGAAGTCACCGGGTCCATGATGAGGATGAGGATCAAGGCGGTGATCCAGATGGATTCCGTGTTCACCGGCACGCGCAACGCGGTGGCAAACAACCGGTTTGCAAGCCAGCTCGCCGCCAGAATGACCGCCGACGAGAACGCCAGCGCATTGATGTCCACTTCGTACCAGCCCAGATAGCCATAGCTGAAAGCGGCGGCAACCAGCCCGGAAACATAAAACAGCACCAGCCGGTACATGCTGGTCGCGTTGAGAAACCCGTTGAGAGTTTTTGTCATTGGACCACGAAAGCTCCAAAACCTGTTGTTTTTGTCATGATGCCGTCGGCCGTCACCAGAAGGCCCTCGAGGTCCGGCATGTCCTCGATGAAATAAATGCCGTCCTCGCCCATGGCGAAGGCCGCCGTGGCGAAGCGGTCCGCCTCCAGCACGTCAGGTCCGATGACGGTGAGGCTGACGGCCTGGCCGGTTCCGGACTGGGGATCGTGCGGGTTGTAGATATGGCTGCCGCGCACATAATTTCCCGACGTGGCAATGCCGCTGCCATTGAGCCGGACTGTTTCGATAATGGCGTTTTCGTCAAAGGGATGACGGATGCCGGTCATCCAGTCGCCGCCATGCGCAGCCTTGCCGCTGGCTTGAACATCGCCGCCGGCGTCAACAAAGAAGTTGAACGCGCCGGACGCTTTCAGGCGGCGGGCGACATTGTGGATCGCCCAGCCTTTGACGATGCCGGACGGGTCGATTGAACCATCGGGCCTGCAGATGTCGAAATAGCCGCCGCTCTCGATGCGGGTTTTTTCGGCAAGTGCGAACACCTCGGTCATCAGGGCACTGAGTGCATCCATCCGGACTTTGCCGGCATTGATGAGGCTGATCTCGCTGTCGCTCTTGTAGGTGCTGAAACGTGCATCGACATCGGCGAACAGCTGAAAGCAGCTTTCCAGAAGCGCATGGTCTGCGCCCTTGTCAGCAATGCAGACCGTGACCGGCATGCCCATGATGATTCTTGTATCGCGGAGCATGTTTACTGTCCGGCGCTGGCAAGCGCGCTGGCCAGCGAACGGGCAAACGCCTTGCTGGTCAAAGTGGCGCCGGAAACAAAGTCAACCTTCGCCGACTGTGAGCGGATGGCGGAACGTTCAAGGGCGGGAAGCGAGCGGCCGCTGATTTTCCGGCTTTTGTTCTTGCTGCTCGGATAACGGACGGCATCAGCCGCCACCAGCTTGCCGCCGGAAATGGTCACTTTGACCTGCACCGCGCCATACTTGGTTCCAATGGCCTTGCCGGAATAGGAGCCATCGGCAATGGAGGCCGGCATCTTCACGTCAAGAACGTCTGTTGCCGAAGGCGCAGGCGCAATGGCGCTGGCCCGACTGCCCGGCGCCGAATGGGCAGAACCGGCCATCGCCAGTCCGGTGAGCAAGGCCAGTACGGTTTTGCCGATAACGGGGGAACGCTTGGTCATCATGTTTCACCTTTTTCTGAACGCACGCCGATGGTGCATGCAGCCGGGTGT
Organism: Rhizobiaceae bacterium; assembly: GCA_049289995.1. Classification (GTDB taxonomy): domain Bacteria; phylum Pseudomonadota; class Alphaproteobacteria; order Rhizobiales; family Rhizobiaceae; genus JBATMU01. Next base: position 5,288 of record JBATMU010000411.1, read on the forward strand.
AAACATCTGCAAATGACAGAATCGGTATGGGCCTTGTCAGGCTCCTGTCAGTTTCGCCTTGCGCATCAGGCCGTGAACTCAGCCCTTCAGCCGCGACGCAAGCGCGACCAGGCTGCGCACCTTCATTTTGGCCAAGACCCTGGCCCGGTGCACCTCTACCGTGCGCATGGTAATGCCGAGCTCATGGGCGATCACCTTGTTGGGACGGTCAAGCAGCATCAGGTCCATCACCTGGCGTTCACGCGCCGACAAGCTCGCCACTTGCCGTGCCAGGTCATCGCCTGCCGAACGGGCCTCGGATGCTGACTGATGGGCGGAAACCGCCCGGGTGACAGCGGCGATGAAGGCCGCATCGTCAAAAGGTTTTTCGCGGAAATCGAAGGCGCCGGCCTTGATGGCCTCGACCGCCAAAGGCACATCGCCATGCCCGGTCAGGAAGATGACCGGCGGCAGCGGCGGCCGGGATTTCAACTCGGCAAACAATTCAATGCCCGACATGCCAGGCATGCGGATATCGAGTATGATGACGCCTTGGCTGTCATGCGGATGCACGGCAAGAAAGGCCTCGGCGGATGCATGAAGGCGCACCGCAAAACCGTGCGATTGCAGCAGAAACCCGAGCGCATCGCGCACGGCATCATCATCGTCGATGACATGCACCAAAGTCATGCCGGTTTGGGTCACGGCCGCACCTGCGGAATCGAGAAGCGGAATGTGCAGCCCGGGTTGGCGGGCTCGGACCAGATGCGGCCGCCATGCAATTCGACGATCGACCTGCAGATGTTGAGGCCCATGCCCATGCCGTCGGCCTTGGACGAAACGAATGGCGTAAACAATTTGTCGGCCATGCCAGGTGCGATCCCGCCGCCATGGTCGCGCACGGTCAAAACCGCTTGGCCGTTCTCGCTGAAAACGCTCATCTCGATGCGCCTGCGCCGTTTGGGCAAAGTGCCGACCGCCTCGGAAGCATTGCGCACCAGATTGAAAATGACCTGCTCAAGCAGCACCGGGTCGCCCTTGACCGGACAGGGCGCGCCATTGGCGAATTCCAGCACGATTCCCGCCCGCGCCAGATCGGGTTCAACAAATCCGCTGACCTTTGCCGCCACTGCGCCCAGATCAATTGTTTCAAGCTTTGGCTGGCTGCGCCGGGTGAACTCGCGCAAATGCCGGACGATATCACCGGCCCTGAGGGCCTGCGCCGACAGTTTGGCAAGCACGTCGGAAGCACTCGCCGGCACGGCTTTTTTGGTGCGGATCTGCTCGGAAAGCCCTGAGGCATAGGTTGATATCGCCGCCAGCGGCTGATTGATTTCATGGGCCAGGGTCGAAGCCATTTCACCCATCGAAACGATACGTGCCGTCCGCGCCAGTTCCTCGCCCTGTTTCTTGGTCAGGTCAGAAATCCTGTTGCTTTCGGTCACGTCGAGGATGGACGCCATCCAGCCGACATGGCCGCCATCGGCGTCATAGAGCGGCGCCTCATAGATCAGCGCGTCGAGCGGTTCGCCATCCTTGCGCCGGAAGCGGATCTCGAATCCTTCCTTCGGTCCGCGCCCTTCAAGAATGCGGTCATGCAGCGCAATGGTCTCCTCGATATGATCGGAATCCCAATAGGGCATGGGCGGCGCCTGCCCGATCAGCTCGTCGCGCCGCCAACCGGTCATCTCGCAAAAAGCCTGGTTGGCGTAGATGATGCGCCCGTCGCGGTCGCGTGCCCGCATGCCGACGGTGAGCGCGTCTTCCATGGACCGCCTGAGCGCGCTTTCGGCGCGCAGTTGCTCTTCGGCCTTCTGCCGCCTGCGCACATTGGCCTGCAGCAAAAGGATTGATGCGCCGACAATTGCCGCAAGTCCTGTCACCGTTGCCGGCAGCGCATAGGCGATCCATTGCGCCGGCGCGGTATAGCGCGTGACCTTGATGACCAGACCGCGGCCGGGCGGATCGAACGGGATGATGTGGCTATCTGCCGAAGGGGCGGCTTGGACGGAGGACTTCGTCCCGATCATCTGCCCGCCGGCATCGAGCACCGCGACATGGTTCTTTTGTGCGACCCACCAGGGAATCGATTCCTTGAGCAGGCCATTGATGGTGAAGCTTGCCAACAGAGCCCTGCGCCCGTCTTGCGTGCCGGCTGGAAAGGCGACGTCGAAACGCCATTGGCCGGCTTCGGCATAGGCGGGTCCAAATTGCTTTTCGCCAAGCTTGACCGCCAAAACCACTGACTCGGCCGCCGCCAGCGCTGAGCCTTCCGCTGCCTCCGACGGCGGCACGGCGAGAATAACCCCGCTTGTCAGGTCGGTAAGGGCGATGCGCGCCAATTCGGGATGCAGCCGGTGCAGCTGCTCCATTTGCGCGGCAGCAGCCTCGCGCGGCAGGCCGCGGCGGATGTCCGATGCCAGCCGGTCCATCTCGCCCTCGACATTGGCGACGGCAAAACGCAGCGCCTGCTCGACCCAAAGCGCGTCACTGATAAGCTCGGTTCGCCGGTTGTCGCGTTCGGCGCGGCTGGCAAATACAAATCCGGCGCCGACCAGCAGGACCAGGACAATGAGCGCGGCAGCGCCCAGATAGCCGGCATTGGCCAGCCGCGGACGAAATCCGGATGGCGCCTTGCCGTTTTCATCAGACTGGAATGTCAACTGGACCACAGGCTCCGGCCTCCCAACCGGATTTGGTGGACTTTAACACAGCGAACCGGCCGTCGGTCTTGTGGATTCCCACAATTGAGCCGGCGTCGTGAAAGGCTATTCTGGCCGTCCACACACTCACCTCGGGAGGAGGATTCCATGCGTTCCATCATAGCCGGCGCGATTTTCGCGCTTTCCCTTTCGGCCGTTCCCGCCTGGGCCGCCGACATCACCATCAAGTTCAGTCATGTCGTGGCGCCTGGCACGCCCAAGGGCAAGGGTGCGGACAAGTTCAAGGAGCTTGCCGAAAAATACACCGAAGGCAAGGTGGCCGTTGAGGTCTATCCCAACAGCCAGCTCTACAAGGACAAGGAAGAAATGGAAGCGCTGCAATTGGGCGCCGTCCAGATGCTTGCCCCCTCGCTGGCCAAGTTCGGCCCGCTTGGCGTCAAGGATTTTGAGGCCTTCGACCTGCCGTTCATTTTTGCCAGCAAGGACGCCCTGCGCAAGGTTACCGACGGCGACATCGGCAAGGCGCTGTTTGCCAAGCTGGAAGACAAGGGCATCAAGGGTCTGGCCTATTGGGACAACGGCTTCAAGATCATGAGCGCCAATTCGCCGCTCAAGACGCCCGACGATTTTCTCGGCCTGAAAATGCGCATTCAATCGTCAAAGGTTCTCGAGGCGCAGATGAAGGCGCTTGGCGCGGTGCCGCAGGTCATGGCTTTCTCGGAAGTCTATCAGGCGCTGCAGACTGGCGTCGTTGACGGCACCGAAAATCCGCCGTCCAACATGTTCACCCAGAAAATGCATGAAGTGCAAAAGCACGCCACGCTCTCCAACCACGGCTATCTCGGCTATGCGGTGATCGTGAACAAGAAATTCTGGGACGAATTGCCCGCCGATACCCGCACCCAGCTTGACAAGGCAATGGCCGAAGCCAGCGCGTTCGCCAATGGCATCGCCCAGGAAGAAAACGACAAGGCGCTGGTGGCCATGAAGGAATCGGGCAAGACAGAATTCCATGACCTGACCGCCGATGAACGCGCCGCTTGGGTGGCCGCCCTGCAGCCGGTCTATGCCGAAGTTGCCGAGCGCGTCGGCAAGGATCTGATCGACCAGATCCTCGCCTCAGGCAAGTAACGCTTTGCGTTTGCAGGCGGGCCGCCGGCCCGCCTGCTTGCAGACAGGCCTGGGAGGGCGACATGCGCTGGCTTGACCGTATTGAGGAAATCCTGATTTCATCACTGATTGCAGCCGCAACGACGATCATCTTCATCGCTGTCCTGCATCGCTATTCGATAAGCCTTTCCGCAGCGGCCATTCACTGGGGCCGCACCCATGAATCGCCCGGCGTTCTGGCGGCAGGCAAGGCGGTATTTTCCGTGCTGCGCCAGATCAACCTGACCTGGGCGCAGGAACTGACCATCTACATGTTTGTCTGGATGGCCAAGTTCGGCGCCGCTTACGGCGTCCGCACCGGCATCCATGTCGGTGTTGATGTGCTGATCGAGCGCATGACGCCCGCCCGCGCCAAGCCGTTCATCCTGTTCGGCCTTTTGTCAGGCGCGGTTTTCACCGCCATTGTCGGAACGCTGGGCGCCGCCTTTGTTTGGGAAATTGCCCATACCGACCAGACCTCTCCGGACATGGAAATGCCGATGTGGTTGATCTACCTCGCCGTGCCGCTCGGCTCGGCCTTGATGTGCTTCCGCTTTCTGCAGGTCGCCGCCTCATTCTACCGGACCGGCGAATTGCCCCATCATGACCATGGTCATGTCGAAGGCATCGAGGAGACGCCAGCATGACCGCAATCATCATCTTCAGCTTGCTGCTCGCGCTCATGCTGACCGGCATGCCGGTCTCCATAGCGCTGGGCCTGACCGTCATGGCCTTTCTGTTCGCCTTTACCTCCGTGCCGATGGAATCAGTCGCGTTGAAGCTTTTCACCGGCATTGAGAAGTTCGAGATCATGGCGATCCCGTTCTTCATTCTGGCCGGCAATTTTCTCACCCATGGCGGCGTTGCCAGGCGGATGATCGATTTTGCCCGCTCGATGGTCGGACACATGCATGGCGGCCTGGCGCTGGCGTCGGTCTTCGCCTGCGCGCTGTTTGCCGCCGTTTCCGGCTCCTCGCCGGCAACGGTTGTCGCCATTGGTTCAATCGTCCTGCCGGCTATGCTCAAGCAGGGCTATCCGAAATCCTTTGGCGCCGGCGTCCTGTCGACATCGGGCGCGCTCGGCATCCTCATTCCCCCGTCCATCGTCATGGTGATGTATGCCGTTGCGACATCAGGCTCGAGCTTTTCCGGCCCCGACGGTCAGCCGGTCAGCACGGCGTCAGTCGGCCAATTGTTCATGGCGGGTGTCGTTCCGGGTTTGCTGCTTGCATTCATGCTTGGGCTGACAACCTATGTTCTTGCCCGCAAGAATGACTATCCGCGCCTGCCGCGGGCCAGCTTGGCAGAAACCTGGCGCACGTTCAGTCGCTCTTTTTGGGGACTGGCGCTGATCGTGATCGTGCTTGGCGGCATCTATTCGGGTGCCTTCACCCCTACGGA
>JBATMU010000412.1:0-5777 GCA_049289995.1 Rhizobiaceae bacterium
TCCCACACTTGTGTGGGAGGGCTGGGGTGGGGGCAATTTCACAAGAGCTAGACCGGTTTACCCGTACGCCCCTCCCCCTCCGCCAGCTTGATCAAATTCTGCAGCGCCCGGATGCCATTGGCGTTGATGTGCCGCCGCCCCAGCGCTGCGTTGATGGCAAGCGCCAGCATATGCGCGTCTTGACCCCTGAGATCGGCCAGCTTTTCTACGCCTGCCTCCTCCAGATAGCCTATCATTTTCGGGCCGATCGACACGGCCTGCAGCATTTTCCGCCGCTCATCCTCCGAAATCCGCGCCATCCCTCCCCCTCCAACCGTTTCTTAAAACATACCGGTTATAGCGATGAGGGCGAATGAGTGTGTGGGAGTAAGCAGTGCGTTTTTCTGCGGCGACAACAGCCGAACGGCTTCTGCCGGAAAGCCTTGTGCTGCGGGCGCGGCCTTTGCTCGACCGGCTGGACGAGACGCTGTTCTCGCGCGGCGAGCGCGGGGCTGCCCAGCGCATGTCGCTGATCGCCTTCTCCATCCGCATCCTCAATGCCTTCATCGCCATTGTCAGCCAGGTGCTTCTGGCCCGCTGGATGGGCGGTTTCGAATACGGCATCTTCGTTCTGGTCTGGGTGACGGCGGTCATTGTCGGCTCGCTGTCCTGCCTTGGCGCCCATACCGCCATCATCCGCTACATCCCCGAATATTTTGAAAAGGGCATGCTGGCCGAATTGCGCGGCGTGCTTTTGACCAGCCGGGTGTTTTCGGCCATTGCCTCGACCCTGACGGCAGCAATCGGCATCGGCGCGTTGTTTGTGCTGCAGCCCTGGCTGGAGGACTATTATTTCCGGCCTTTCGTGCTCGGCATGATCGCCTTCCCGATGGTTGCACTGGGTGACGTGCTGCAGGGCATTTCGCGCGCCAATTCCTGGGCGGTCTCAGCCTTGTCGCCCACCTATTTCTTCCGGCCCATCCTCATCATCGCGTTCATGGCGCTCGCGCTTGCCGCAGGCTATCCGGCCACGGCGGTGACTGCGGTCATTGCAGCCCTTGCCGCCACCTACATCACCACGATCAGCCAGTGGATCTATGTCACCTTTCATGCCGATGCCCGCGTGCCGGACGGCCCGCGCACCTATCTTTTTGGCGAATGGTTCAAGGTGTCGCTGCCGATCTTCCTGGTCGAAAGCTTCTTTTTCCTGATGACCAATGCCGATGTGCTGATGGTTGGCCGCTACATGGAGCCGCATGATGTCGGCATCTATTATGCCACGGTGAAGACGCTGGCGCTGGTGCATTTCGTCTATTTTGCCGTCAAGGCGGGCGTCGCCCAGCGCTATGCGCGCTTCTCGCACGGCGAAAACCGTGCGGAGCTCGCCGCCTTCGCCCGCGAAACCGTGTCCTGGACCTTCTGGCCGTCGCTGGCCATGGCGGCCATCGTGCTGTTGATCGGCAAGCCGCTGCTCGGCCTTTATGGCCCGGGCTTTGACGAAGGCTATGCGCTCTTGTTTCCGCTGGCCGCCGGCGTCATCGCCCGCGCCGCCGTCGGCCCGGCCGAAAGCCTTCTGACCATGAGCGGCCACCAGAATGCCTGCGCCTGGGTCTATGGCGTCACGCTGGCGCTCAATATCGCACTGTCCATGGCGCTGATCCCGCTGTTCGGCCTGTGGGGCGCAGCTTTTGCCACCGCCGGCTCCATGGTGTTCGAAGCTGCGGCGCTGTCATTTACCGCCTGGCGCAAGCTTGGCATCGGCATGGCAATTTTCCTGCCCTCGCCCAAGGGGAGTGCGCTCTGATGGCCGCCATCCCGATTTTCGAGGAAGTCTCCGGCAGCCCGTCTTCGGCCATGATCGCCGGTCTGGCCGGTCTTGCGCCCGAACCTGTTGACGCTGCCGAATTCGAGCTGGGCGTGGAAACCCGCGCCGGGCGGCGGCTTGCCGTCTATCCGGCCAACGCCGGTTTCGACATGGTTGACGAGCTTGACCATCTCTGCGCCCGCACCATCGAGCCCAATGTGTTCTTCAATCCGCGTTTTCTGGCCCCGGCCATGCCGCGGCTGGAAGACCGCGAGGTGCGCCTCGCCGTCATGCGCGACGGCGGCGAATACCAGAGCCGCCTGCGCCTGTTGATGCCCTTTTCCATCGACCGCCCGTCCATTCCGTTCGGCGTGCCGGTCATGCGCACCTGGTCAAGCCCGTTCGGCCCGCTCGGCACGCCGTTGATTGACCGCGATGATCCGGTCGGCGTGCTCGAGGACTTTTTCACCATGCTGTCGCGGCCGCATCTGCGCTTTCCAAAGGTCATTGTCTTCCCCGACCTGCGGCTGGAGGGCGCGGCCGCCCGCATGCTGCGCACCGCTGCCATCGGCAAGAACCTGACAGTGCTTACCGCCAATGAGTTCAAGCGGCCCATGCTGGAAAGCCGGCTGGATGGCGAGGCCTATCTGCAGAATTCGCTCAGTTCCCATCATGTCCGCGATTACCGCCGGCTGCGCCGCCGCCTCTCCGAAAAGGGCGAGCTGGCCTATGCCGTCGCCCGTTCGCCCGCCGACATCCGTATCGAGGCCGAGAATTTCCTGACGCTTGAGGCCAGTGGCTGGAAAGGCCGCGAGCGCACCGCCATGGCAGTTGATCGTTTCCGCGCCGCCTTCGTCCGCGAGGCCGTCGACAGCCTGGCCGCCGATGACCGCTGCCGCATCCACACGCTCAAGCTTGGCGGCAAGACCATTGCCAGCCTCATCGTCTTTGTCGAAGCAGGCGTCGCCTACACGTGGAAAACCGCCTATGACGAGACGCTTTCGGCGTTTTCGCCCGGCACGCTGTTGATGATGGACGCCACGGCCACCCATCTTGACGATCCCAATATCGAACGCACCGATTCCTGCGCAGTCCCCGGCCACCCGGTCATGAGCCGGCTGTGGAAAGAGGAAAGCGCCATGGGCGATGTGGTCATCGGCCTGTCGCCCGATGCCGACCGCCAGGCCCGCCAGGCGGCTGCGCAATTGCATCTCTATGCCGAGACCCGCAATGTCGCGCGCCTGGTGCGTGACCGCATCCGCAGCCTGATCGGCAAGAATTAAACTCAGGCTTTTTGCAGGCTTTCGCGGAACAGCCGCCTGATCACCTTGCCCGATGTGGTCAGCGGTATGGAATCGGTAAATTCCACCTCGCGCGGATATTCATGCGCCGACAGCCGTTCGCGCACATGGCCCTGGATGGATTTTTTCTGCGCCTCATCGGCTGCAAATCCGGGTTTCAGCACCACAAAGGCCATGACGATTTCCGTGCGCAGCGGATCGGGCTTGCCGACCACCGCACTCAGCGCCACCGCCGGATGACCGGCCAGGCAATCCTCGACTTCGCCCGGGCCAATCCGGTAGCCCGATGAGGTGATGACATCATCATCGCGCCCGAAAAAATGCACATAGCCGTCCGGGTCCATCACGCCCTGATCGCCCGTGGTCATCCAGTCGCCGATGAACTTCTTCGCCGTCGCGTCCGGATCCTGCCAATAGCCCAGAAACATCACCGGGTCCGGCCGCTTGACGGCAATCTGCCCGGTTTGCCCGAACTTGGACGGCCTGCCTTCGCCGTCGATCACCGCGACCTCATGACCGGGCACCGCAAGCCCGATGGCGCCGGGCCGCATGACCCCGAGTGCCGCGCACGATGACAGCACCAGATTGCATTCGGTCTGCCCGTAGAACTCGTTGATCTGCAGGCCGAACGCCTCGCGGCCCCAGTCCCAGGTCTCGTTGCCGAGCGATTCCCCGCCCGAACCGATGGTCCTGAGATTGAGCCGGAAACGCCCGGCAATCCCGTCCACCGCGCGCAGCATGCGCAGCGCGGTCGGCGGAATGAAAGCATTGCGCACTCCCGCCTTTTCCATGAGCAAAAGCGCCGCTTCCGGGTCAAAGCGCTCAAACCGCCCGGCAACGACCGGCACGCCGAACAGCAATCCCGGCAAGAGCACGTTGAGCAGGCCGCCCGCCCACGCCCAGTCGGCCGGCGTCCACAGTAAATCACCCGTCTGCGGCAGGAACTCATGATGTACCTGCACGCCGGGCACATGGCCCAAAAGCACGCGGTGCCCGTGCAGAGCGCCTTTCGGCGGGCCGGTCGTGCCGGAGGTGAAGATCATCATGGCCGGATCGTCGGCCAACGTGTCGGCGGGCGTGAAATCCCCCGGATCACCGGCCAGAATCCGCTGAAAATCAGCATCGCCGTCAATGCAAAGCTTCAGGCCGAGGGCGGGAAGCTTCAGCCCGTCAAGTTTGCCAAGCCCGGCCTTGGTGGTGATGATTGCCGCCGCCCCTGATCCCGCAAGCCGGTGGCTGAGCGCCTCGATGCCGAACAGCAAGGCCAGCGGCACGGCAATCGCGCCAAGCTTGTAAACGGCAATGTGGCTGATCGCGGTCTCGAAACATTGCGGCAGCATCAGCGCCACCCGGTCGCCGCGCCTGATCCCGGCTTGCGCCAGCCACGCGGCCAGCGCATCGGACTGCCGCTTCAATTGGCCATATGTCATCGCCGCGGGAGCCTGGCCCGGCGTGTGGTCAAAAAGCGCAATCCGGCCCGGCTCAGCCTTTGCCCAATCGTCGCAGCAGGCAATGCCGATATTGAACCGTTCGGGCACGGCCCAGCGAAAACCCGCCGCCGTCTGGCGGTAATCCTTGGCGCGGGCGAGCATGAAGGGTGAGCCTGTCATGGTGCTGCGGTAGGACTGTCGCCGTCTGCCGTCAAGGTCGGGCATGCAGGCTTGGATTTTCGCCGTTTGTGTTTTGGACAAGCCCGCTCTAAACAAGCCTGCCCCCGCCGCTGGAGTCCTCATGGCCCTGTTTTTCAAGCCGCCGCGCTTTGGCCTCGAATTTACCGACAAGGCCGGCAACCGCCGCTGGCCGCCGATTGTCGTCGGCAATCTGCCGGTGCTCGGCCGGGTGCGCATCGATCCCATGCTGATCGGCGTCCTGTTCAATCTTGGCGTTGTCCATATCGGCGCAGCCTTTGCCGTCTGGTGGTTCTGGACGCGCGGCCTGACGGGGTTTGACGTCCTGTTGTGGCTCGGCATGCATTTCGCGGTCGGCATTGGCCTGACGCTCGGATATCATCGCTATTTCTGCCACAAGGCGTTTTCGGCCGGCCACGGCACGGCAGTCGTGCTCGGCGCGCTCGCCACCGCCTCCATGCAGGGCCGGCTCAAAACCTGGGTGTCGGTGCATCGCAAGCACCATCACCATTCCGACGAAGAGGGCGACCCGCATTCGCCAAAGCCGCTGGCGCCGGGCTTTGGCGCATCAATGTCCGCGCTGTTTGACGGCCATGCCGGCTGGATCATGCGCGGGCGGCTGTGCGATTACGTCGATTACATCCGCGACATGCGCAAGGACCCGGATGTCGCCTTTGTCGACAAATATTATTGGGTTTGGGCCGCAATGGGCTGGATCATTCCGGGCCTGATCGCGCTTGGCTGGTATGGCGAGCCCTCCGGATTCGTGTCAGGCCTTCTGGCTGGCGGCGCCTGGCGGACCTTCTGGCAGATGAACGCCACCTGGGCGGTCAATTCGCTCAGCCACCGCTGGGGTTCGCAGCCGTTTTTCGCCAAGGATGACAGCCGCAACAATTGGCTGGTCAATCTCCTGACCCTGGTCGGCGAAGGCCTGCACAACAACCATCACGCCTTCCCGTGGTCGGCGCGTTTCGCCTTGCTGCCAGGCGAACTGGATCCGGGCTATTGGGTGCTGAACACCATGGTGAAAACCGGCCTGGCCTGGGACCTGAAAATCCCGACCAC
>JBATMU010000413.1:0-5976 GCA_049289995.1 Rhizobiaceae bacterium
GATTTCCGAAGCGGTTCGCGTGGCGACGATCGGTGACATTGACGCCAATCTGGCAAAATTCACGGTCGGCGACCGGCAGATACCCATCCGCGTCGAGCTTGGCGCGGCATCGCGTGACGACATATCGGTGCTGACCTCGCTGCCGATTCCCGCCCCTTCCGGCGTCGTTGTGCCGCTGTCGTCAATTGCTGATATCGCCTATGCGCAGGGGCCGTCCTCGATCCAGCGCTTCAACCGCGAACGGCGCATTGTCATCGGCGCCGACATGGCAGCCGGATTTGAAATCGGCGAGGGCCTCGCCATCGTCAAGGCTTTGCCCGAGGTCAAGAGCTTGCCGGCCGGCATGCGGCTGCAGGAAACAGGCGACGCGGAAGTCATGGGCGATGTGTTCGCAGGGTTCCGCGATGCGATGATTACCGGGTTGATGCTGGTGCTGGTGGTGCTGGTCCTGTTGTTTGGCTCTGCCTTCCACACCTTCACGATCCTGATGTCGCTGCCATTGTCGATTGGCGGCGTTGTCGGCGCGCTGTGGCTGGCTGATTCAGCCATTTCCATGCCGGTCGTCATCGGCATTCTCATGCTGATGGGCATTGTCACCAAAAATGCCATCATGCTGGTCGATTTTGCCATCGAGCGCATGAAGGACGGCATGAGCCGCCGCGATGCCATTGTCGATGCAGGCGCCAAGCGCGCCCGTCCGATCGTCATGACAACCATCGCCATGTCGGCAGGCATGGTGCCGGCGGCGCTGGCGCTGGGCGATGGCGGCGAGTTCCGCGCGCCCATGGCCATTGCCGTCATGGGCGGGCTTTTGGTGGCGACCTTCCTGTCGCTGTTGTTCGTGCCGCCGTTCTTCACCATCATGGATGACGTGCGGATCGGCGCCGGCAAATTGATGAGCCGCTTTTTGAACCCGAATGCGCCAGACGAGCCGGACGCATCACCCGATGCGGAAATCGCTGTCATTCATCCGCGCGGACCGTTGCGCGAGGCGGCCGAATAAGCCGTTTCAGGCCTTGCGCGCCGCCGCAAGCTGCCAGGCCGAATGGATCGCCAGCGTGACAATCAGCACCGCGCCGCCGGCCAGCGTCCGGCTGGTTGGCGTCTCGGCAAAGATCATCCAGATCCAGATCGGCGCAAGCACGGTTTCCAGCAGGTAGAACATCGCCACTTCCGGGCCGGATATCCATCGCGGGCCGGTTGCCAGGAAGTAAAAAGCGGCGGGGATGACAAGCAGGCCGTTGAACAGGATCCAGCCCGGATTTTCGATTTGGTAGCCGTTTTGCCAGACCATGGCAGCGCCAACCAATGCGGGAATGATCGCGCCGGAAAGCGCGGTTAGGCCCATGTCGCGCCCGCTGGCACGTGAAACGGTGATGGCGGTGGCAATGAAGATGGCTGACAAGAGGGCTGCCAGATCGCCCGCCCAATGGCCGCGGCTGATGCCGTCCGAGACGATCAACAACACGCCGCCGATCATCACTGTGATGGCCGCCAGCGTATAGGAATGCGGCCGTTCCTTGAGAAAAATCCAGGACAGGATGGCTGCAAACGCTGAATTGAACGCCAGGATGAACACCAGATTGGCGGCGGGCGTCAAAAACACCGCCACCATGAAGGTCACCGAAGAAGCGGCATAAAGCAGGATCACCGCCAGACCGGCCCGTCCCGGCATGAGCGAGGGCGGATTGCGTCCTGCGAGCTTGAGAATGCCCCATAGGCCAAGGCCGGAAACAAAAGTCGCAAAACTGCGGACCATCAGCACCGACCATGTCTCGCCTTCACCAAGCCGGATCAACGGTATGTCGAGTGTCAGCAACAGGCCGCCGAGTGCGGTCAGCAACAGGCCCTTGGCATGCGGCTTCAGGATACGCGTTCCCAGCCGCGCATGCCCAGATGCTCCTGCGGCGTGAAGCGGCCCTTGTATTCCATCTTGCGTGAACCGGCGACCCAATAGCCGAGATAGACAAAGGGAAGGCCGGCGGCGACCGCCCGCCGGATATGGTCAAGCACCATGAATGTTCCAAGCGACCGGTCGGCGAGTTCGGGATTGTAGAACGAATAGACCATGGAATAGCCGTCAGCCATCCGGTCCGACAGCGCCACGCCGAGCAATTCGCCTTCGCCGCGTCCGGTAATGAAGGAATCCGGCCCGCGCCGCCGGTATTCGATGACACGCGTATCGACATGTGTGTCCTCGACCATCATGGCATAGTCGAGCACCGACATTTCCGACATGCCGCCATGCGAATGGCGATGGTCAAGATAGGTGCGGAACAGCGAATATTGTTCGGTTGACGGTTCGGCTGCATGTTCAACGCCGATCAGGTCGTCATTGCGCTGCACGACGCGGCGCATGTTTTTGCTCATCTTGAATTCGCCGGCCAGAATGCGCACCGAAACGCAGGCGCGGCAGCCCTCGCAGGCTGGCCGGTATGCAATATTTTGCGAGCGCCGGAAACCGCCCTGGGTCAGGATGTCGTTCATCTCTGTCGCCCGGTCGCCGACCAGATGGGTAAACACCTTGCGCTCCTGCTGGCCCTCCAGATAGGGGCAGGGCGCAGGCGCGGTCAGGAAAAACTGCGGCGTTGGCGATGGCTGGTGTTTCATCGGGCGGTTGTCCGGATCGGCATAAGCCAAGACTTGGCCGTAAGGCGGCAAAGGTCAATGCCCGGATTGCCGGCTTCGACAAATAAACTCAGTCCTTGCGGACGACCTGGGTGCCGAGCAGGATGTCGTGCAGCGTGCGCTTGCGCCAGGTGAACAGCGTCGCCACCAGCGCCAGCGGCGTCAAAATGGCGTTGGATGCCCAAAACAGCACGGCGTGCACGATGGCCGTCATGCCGTCGATGCGCGCGCCGTCCAGCCGTTCGATCATCACGCCCATCATCTGCATGCCCTTGGTGGCCTGGCGCGGCCCGCCAAGCGTCAAGGCGACATAGATCAGTGCAACTGCCGGTCCGAGCACGGCAAACAGCGCCCAGCCGAATCCGAAGGTCAAAACACCCAAGGCGGCAACCAAAAGCCCGAAAGGCAGGATCAAAAGGGCGATCAGCACATAATCGATGACAAAAGCCATGATGCGCCTTGTGCGGACGCCATCGAGCGCATGATCTGAAAGCACCGGAACATAGTCAGTCGTCGTCATGGCAGTCTCCAATAGCGGGATTGCATGTGGGGATCGTGAAGCGGCGGTGCAAGGCGGATTTGACAATGCTGGCTGCACGTCTCCGCCGCCACGCCCGGTTGCCCGTCAGGCTTTTTCGAAATGTCCGGGAAGGCGGGGCCGCAGTCCTGCCTTGGGTTTGTAGTGGTTGCGGCATCGCCGCAGCCCCGCCTGTCGATGGCTTGCCCGCCGGGCAGCCCGCAGAGTTTTCCATCTGCGGCACTTCCGGATAGGGCCGGAACCTGGGAGTTCATCACTCAGGGCGCTTGCGATCACGCCCCGGCTCCGCACCGGCCCCCGCCCCAGTTCATCCGGCTCATGATCCGGGTCCCTTTGCGGGGAGCGAGCGGAGGATAAGGGAGGGGAAGAAGGGGTGGATGGGATTTATATTGCATTCGAGACCCGCAGGGACTGTTGGCTTGTTGAAAACGGAAAATCAACCTTGCTTTACGCATTTTTTTCTATATGTTTTCCGCTGTAGCGCATTTAGCTCGATTCGTGAGGCCTCATGTCAGAAGAAATAAAACTTCGCTTTCCCGCCAGCGTGTTTCGTGGGCTCCTTCTTGATCTGGAAGACAGCTTTCGGTCTGAGGCGCTCAAGGCACACAAGATGGTTCGTGACCATTCAGGTCTAGACAAAAAGCGGGGAAGGGAACTTGAAGGGCAAGCTCGCTTTCGGATGATGGAAAAGGGATTCCAAGAAACTTGTGAGGCTCACGGCGGTCTCCTTTTGGCGAATGGCATTCTCCCCCAAACTGATCTCAAAATTTTCCAGCCATTTATTCGCTTTGAACATATGGGAAAGGGCACCATCCTTGGGTTAGCCGCAATTCCCGAGCCAAGCGTGCTCCCTGTGAAGAACAAGTCGCGTCTTGCAGGTGTCTCACTTAACTACAACCTGCTTCCTACTCTCGACATTGACGGTAGGGGTCCAAGGGTTGGTGATGTCTTCGTGGTGCTGCTGGTGTCCCGAGATCGCGATAGAGCCGGACTTCTTGAGGAGATCGCCATAGGCGTTACTAGCTCGAAGTATGACCAATATCTCTTTTATGAACCTCTTGAAAAGTATCTTGGGGACGCAGCCAAAGCACCTGAGGGGTCGGCAATAGCCCCATCCTCCGGCACAGTATCGGTGCCAATCATACGCTTGAAACCCTCAGTTCGGCCTTACATTCCTCCCGAAACGCCGAAGAAAGTTGAAAAAGAGAAGGATGCTGAATAGCGCGCACCAAAAAAAGTGCGGCGGGAGTAAAACATGCGCATAGGTACACCCGGATTTATTCCGGAGCGGTTGATTGAGGCTCGTGCGGCTCGACGCATACAGAGCCAAAAGGCACTTGCGGCACTGCTGTCCGTAACGCCACCCACTGTAAGTAAATGGGAGAACGGGACTCACGCTCCCGACGCTGACGCATTAGGTGCGCTTGCGGAAAAGTTACATGTGAGGCGTGAATTCTTTCTGCGACCCGTATTCGACAGTGACCGGCCTCTTTTTTATCGTACACTCTCCAGCACACTCGTTCGCGACTTAAGCTACCAAGAATCCCAGATGCATTGGCTTCAGGAAGTTGCATCGATGGTTGGACATTACGTTGATTTTCCAGCCATCGACATTCCAGATTTCCTCGAGAATTCCACCTACAAGCAGCTCCGAGACGAAGACATTGAGCACATCGCGCTCGACCTTCGTAGTTATTGGAAGCTTGGCGAGGGACCATGCCCCGACATGGTCGGGCTTCTTGAGCGTATTGGTTGCATTGTTGGCTCTATTGAAATGGGAACTGCCAAACTCGACGGCCTCTGCAGTTGGTCGCGCAGGGAGGGGAGACCATTTATTCTGCTATCCACCGATAAAATGTCTTACCCCCGGCGACAAATGGATGCCGCTCATGAGCTTGGGCATGCCATTATTCATCGAAGGGTGACGCAAGCGGAATTAAAAAAGGATCTCCGTGAAATTGAAACGCAAGCATTCCGCTTTGCTAGCGCGTTTCTCATGCCTTCGACCACATACCCTTATGAGGTGCGCAATCCTTCGATCGCCACACTTTTGAGTCTGAAAGAGCGATGGCGCGTGGCGGTAAAGGCGCAGATTATGCGCCTCGGCCAACTCGATATCATTCCGGAAGACTACAAGACGACGCTCTATAAGTTACATTCGGCAAAAGGTTGGAATCGAGGGGAACCGCTCGATAATAATTGGTCACTGACCCCTCCGCGCATACTCAAAGATGGACTAAACCTGATCGTTGAGTCCGGTGTTCGTACGAAGTCTGACTTGCTTAATGTTGAATTCACTATGCAGGCAGGCGACCTCGAGAACATTGCGAGCCTGCCTGCCGGTTGGTTTTCCAAAGCCGGTGAAGTGGTGCAGCTGAAATTAAAAAATGAAAGGAATTCGATCATTTCGAGTGCAAAGGTTATTCCGTTCCCTGAACCCTAAATGCCATTAGCTTAAAATAATTTTCTATTTCCTATTATTTAATTAGAGTAGCAATCTAAAATATCTATTCCTAGTTTCTGAGCGTATGATATTAAACAGAATAGATTATTTCTGCGCGTATTTGATATTTTCCCCATGTAGCAGAAGCCAAAGCGGCGTCGGCGGATCACCAAAAAATGGCAGTGGACACACTCCACCACCCGGGGCGGGGTCCGCTGCCTGCGGCAGCGCGGAGCTTCGCACGCATCGATCCACCGGATCGGTGCGTTCGGCCCTGCGGCCGCCTGCCCTTCGCTATGGCTCCGGGCGTTCGTCGCTGGAAAAGCCAAATCGTTGGCTTTTCCTGGCCTGATGGCCAACGCTCCTC
>JBATMU010000414.1:0-3704 GCA_049289995.1 Rhizobiaceae bacterium
GACGAGGCTGAGCCGGAATTCAAGTTCGTCTGCGGCGCGTTCGGCCAGGAATTCCGCTGGTCCGGATGCCGAAGCCCGGCGTTTGGCGGCCAGATAACGCGGAATGTCGGTGAGGGCGTCCATGTCAGGGTTCAAACCATGAAACCCATTGCCGCGTCCACTGTCATTTGAATAAACTGGGCGTTGCAGGCTGGCGGGGAATGCAGCCATTTGCGGGAGGCTGAAGTGCAGTTCAGGCCGGCTGCGGCATTTTCAGGGGCGCTGGGCTTTGTGCAGGACATGCTGTTTCCGCCGCTGTGTCCAGGCTGCAGGCGGCTTGTGCGGCGGCCGGGCGAATTGTGCGGAACCTGCTGGCCGCAGCTCAGGTTTTTCGAAAAGCCATGGTGCGAGGTGCTCGGCACGCCATTCAGCCATGATCCGGGCGAAGGCGCAATTTCACCGGCAGCCATGGCCAATCCGCCGCCTTTTGCCCGGGCGCGGTCGGCGGTTGCCTATGAAGGGGTGGCGCGCAAGCTGGTGCAGCGGCTGAAATATGGCGACCAGCCTGAACTTGCGCCGTCGATGGCCGAATGGATGGCCCGTGCCGGCACTGAACTGATCGCCGATGCCGATGTCATCGTGCCGGTTCCCTTGCATCCGCGCCGCTATTTCTCGCGCCGGTTCAACCAATCGGCCGAACTTGGCAGGGCGTTGGCCAAGCAGACCGGGCTGCCGTTTGAACCGGATGCGGTGATCCGCCGAAAATTGACGCGCCAGCAGGTCGGGCTTGGCTTGTCGGAGCGCAAGGACAATGTGCGCGGCGCTTTTGCGGTGCCGAAGGGGGCCGAAAGCCGCATTTCCGGCCGGCGCGTGCTGCTCATCGATGATGTCTTTACCACCGGGGCGACGGTTGAGGCGGTGACGCGGAGCCTTTTGCGCAAGGGGGCAAGGGCCGTTGATGTGCTGACTTTCGCGCGGGCGCTGTCAGGGGATGCAACGGAAATGTGACTTCGCTATATTACCTGGCGAATGGAGACAGGATTGAATGAGTGACGTGACGATTTATACCCGCCAGGGGTGCGGCTATTGCGTGGCCGCCAAGCGGCTCCTGGACAGCAAGGGCGTTCGCTATACCGAGCATGACGCGTCCATTGCACCGGAAAAACGCGGCGAAATGATCCAGCGATCGGGCCGCATGACGTTTCCGCAAATCTTCATCGGCGGCAAACATGTCGGCGGCTGTGACGACCTGCATGATCTTGATGATTCGGGCAGGCTGGACGCGCTGCTGCGGGCTTCGGAAGCGGAGAACGCCGGCTGATGGGCAAGTTCCGCGCCGCCGCACTGCAGATGCGCTCGGGCATTGACCCGGCAGAAAATGCCGCAACGCTTGAAAAACTGGCGCATGCGGCTGCCGAAAAAGGCGCGCACTACATCCAGAGCCCGGAAATGACCGGCGCGCTGAACCGCGACCGGACGGGCCTTGCCGCCAGCCTCAGGCGCGAGGCTGATGACATCATTGTCGCAGCGGCCTCGGCACTGGCGCGCAAGCTCTCGGTGCATCTGCACATCGGTTCGACCGCCATTGACCGCAGTGACGGCAAGATCGCCAACCGGGGATTGCTTTTTGGTCCCGACGGCGGGCGGATCGCCACCTATGACAAGATCCACATGTTCGATGTCGATCTGGCGCATGGCGAAAGCTGGCGCGAATCGGCGGTTTACGAGCCGGGCAGCGAAAGCATTGTGGCGCAATTGCCGTTTGCCCGGCTTGGCATGGCGATCTGCTATGACGTGCGGTTTCCGCAGCTGTTCCGGGCGCAGGCGCTAGCGGGCGCAGAAGTGCTGACCATGCCGGCTGCTTTCACGCGGCAGACCGGTGAGGCGCATTGGCACATCCTGCAGCGGGCGCGGGCCATTGAAAACGGCGCATTCGTGATTTCGGCGGCGCAGGGCGGGCTGCACGAAGACGGCCGCGAAACCTATGGCCATTCGCTGATCGTTGATCCGTGGGGCAAGGTGCTGGCCGAAGCCGATCATGATGAACCGGCGGTGATTTTCGCCGATATCGACACGGCGGCATCAGCGGATGCACGCGGAAAAATCCCCAATCTGAAAAATGCGCGTGACTTCACACTAACCGCGCCCTCGTCCCTGGCGGGGGCGGCATGATCCGCTTTGCGCTCGAATGCGACAACGGCCATGGCTTTGATGGCTGGTTCCGCTCGGGAGATGACCATGACCAACAGGCTAAGCGCGGCCTGTTGACCTGTCCGGTCTGCAACACGCCAAAGGTGACGAAGGCATTGATGGCGCCAAGCGTGGCAACGGGCGAGAAATCGCTGGTGTTGGCCAATGACCGGCAGAACAGTGAAATCATGGCGGGAATGGCCGAAATGGCCCGCAAATTGCGCGACGGCTCGGAAAATGTTGGCGACAAGTTCGCCGAAGAAGCCCGCAAGATCCATTATGGCGAGGCAGAAACACGCGGCATTCACGGCAAGGCAAGCCATGAGGAAGCCATGGCTTTGGCCGAAGAGGGCATCAGTTTCCTGCCCTTGCCGCCCTTGCCCGAAGACCAGAATTGACGGCAATCAGGCCGGTTTGTCGGCCAGCACCATGTAATTGACATCGGTGTCGCGCGAGCGGTCCCAGCGATCAGTGAGCGGATTGTAGAAGACGCCGACGGTTTCGCGCACAGTCATGGCCGAGTTGGCAAGTGCGGCGTGCAATTCCTCGGGCCGGACCAGCCGCTCATATTGGTGGGTGCCGCGCGGCAGCCAGCGCAGCACATATTCGGCCCCGACAATGGCCAGCGCCAGCGCCTTCAGCGTGCGGTTGATGGTGGCGATGAACATGAGGCCGCCGGGTTTGACCATTTCGGCGCAGCGGTTGACGAACAACGGCACGTCGGCGACGTGTTCGACCACTTCCATGTTCAGCACGATGTCGAAACGCTCGCCGGCATCGGCCAGCACTTCTGCGGTCGAGGCGCGGTAGTCGATGGCCAGGCCGCTTTCGGCGGCATGCAGCCTGGCAATCTCGATATTGCGTTCGGATGGATCAACGCCGACCACTTCGGCGCCAAGCCTGGCCATCGGCTCGCACAAGAGGCCGCCGCCGCAGCCGATATCGAGGATGCGCAGCCCGGCGAACGGACGCTCGGCGCGAGGGTCGCGGCCATGGCGGGCGCAGACCTGTTCGCGGATATAGGTGAGCCGCACCGGATTGAACTTGTGCAGCGGCTTGAACTTGCCGGCCGGATCCCACCATTCGCGCGCCATGGCGGAAAAGCGGTCCACTTCGGCCTGGTCGATTGTGGTGGCGGCAGCAGCCATGGCGGTCTCCCTGATCTGACGGTGAAGTCGTCCCGCCCGGCTGCAAAGTCAAGGGCCTGAACCCCGGCTGGAGCAGCTGGGCCTGTCCGCCTTGCGCAAGCGTCACGCTTTGTTTATGGAGGCCCCGCATTTGAAAGGCGGGCGCCTGCGCCTGAAAACCCGGTCCTCCGGGCGCCGATTGATCAGGGGACCAGAACGCATCATGGCGCGCATTGTGATGAAATTCGGCGGAACATCGGTCGCCGACATCGCCCGCATCCGCAATGTGGCGCGCCATGTCAAACGCGAAGTGGATGCCGGCCACGAGGTCGCGGTGGTCGTTTCGGCCATGTCCGGCAAGACCAATGAGCTGGTTGCCTGGACGCGCGACGCCTCGCCCATGCATGA
>JBATMU010000415.1:0-4104 GCA_049289995.1 Rhizobiaceae bacterium
TGAAGGAGCATGGTGAGGCATGGCCGCGCCATTGGTTCAAGCGCCATGCCGAACGGGATTTCCGTCTCTGACCTATGCCGCAAGCATGGCGTCAGCGATGCAAGCGTTTACAAATGGAAGACCAAATTTGGCGGGATGGATGTTTCTGAAGCCAAACGCCTGCGGGCTTTGGAAGATGAGAATGGCAAGCTCAAACGCATGCTCGCCGATGCCATGCTCGACAATGTCGCGTTGAAGGATCTGTTGGGAAAGAAGTGTTGACGCCCGCTGCCGAGCGGAAAGCTGTCGCGCATCTTGTGACGCATCACGGGATGAGCGAACGGCGGGCGTGTAAAGCCATTGGCTGTTGCCGTATGACCATTCGATACGAGACGAGCCGCCCGGATGATGGTGATCTTCGGGATCGGATGGCGGCAATCGCGCGGGAACGCCGGCGCTTTGGTTATCGCCGGCTGCTCGTGTTTCTCAAGCGCGAGGGCTCTTTGCCTCATTTTGGAAGGGCAAAGCGTCTACAAATCTAGGGCACCTCAGAATGTATTAAATTTAGGCAGTCAAGTCGCGCAAGAGCTCAATCGACCTCGATTTCACAGACCTGCCAAATGGAGTAGGACTCGTAGGTCTCTTGCGGATTTGACGTTTTCGAAACAATTGGATGCAAAAGGAACAGGGGGCCTCCGTTCCGCACCGTGAGTTTTTCCCCATCCATGTCTATGTCCACGATCGCACTGAATTCATTTGCGCGTTCTAGCGGAACCTCGGCGGCATAGTCGTTCTTCGCCCGGATCTTGATCCGGTTCCCCGACACTCCCGATGCGGCGATAACTTCGCTCAGCAATGGGCCCTCAATTACAACCGGCGTTTTGGCCCAGGGCCGTTCCATAACAGCCTTTTTCGATGCAAGGGCCACGAGATCCTCGCGGGTGAACGCCACGGATGTGACTTCCGCCGAACCTGGAAAATTCCCATTAATGGCAAAGACGGCATCTTGCCCCGGGTCGGGACAGTCATTTGCAAGGGCGGTTCCGCAAAAGACGAGATGGAAAAGAACAAGCGCTATAGCCGCTTTCATCGCACTTCCTTTAACGCACACAATCGTCCAAACGCATCCGTAACAAACTCACGGTGAGTGAACGATAACGCAATATTTGAGGAACATTCGGCAAGAAGCCGCTGTGCAACGAACGCATTATGCTGGCATGATGGTGCCTCGGAGCAAACTCACCTAACCACTTGTTTGTTACTTTTCGATTGCCCGATAAGATTAAAAATCTGCCAAAGTATCAGGATAGGCAATGGCACCTGAACGTCAACCGTCGCGGGCGAACCGATCCTCCACAACCTTACGGCGAACTTCATCACGATTAAAGAAATCGACCTGTTGGATGTAAACGCTGGTGAAGCGTCCGTTTCCGGAAGCGACATTCAGCTTGGCAAGGATCATGTCCGCGGCCGATGAAAGATCGGGGGCCAGGTTCTCGCCAGGAAAATAGGAGTTGCCCTTGAATACCACATCATAGAAAAGATCGTTCATCAACACTTCTTCTCCAATGCCGTCCACCGGCTTTAGCGTAGGGTTGATGGCAAAAGCTAGCCGGCAAACAAGGAAGCCGAGAACCTCGTTGCGTGTGACCACCGGGACGACGAACAGCTCGGGGGTCAGGAATTCTGTCTTGACTTTGGCTGAATCACCCCGTTCCGGAATTGCGACTGTTCTCTGGCCGGCAAAATAGAGACCGCCCCAAATTCCGCCGGTCGAACCAGCAACGGCAAAAAGGATGATGATGAAAAGCCGGAACATCGTGTCAGTAGGGCATTGTTGAGCTGTAGGTTCCATCGTCCTGCTGGGCCAGGGCCGTTTCGATGATCATGTTGACGACCTCCCGGATAGCTGTGGCATGCGCATGAAATTGACTGAGATTTTGCGACAGAACCAAGTGCATGCGACGCAGATTGTCCTTCAGATGCGCGTTCGCCTGGTTCACATCGACTGTGCGCATGGCGGAGTTAAGATCGAGCAGCAGGCGGACCTTGCGCATGTTCATGGTGCCGATGTCAAACTGACGGCCCTGCTTCAAGGCTTCGGTTTCGAAGGCAGCAATGCTCGTGATGGAATCGATGACCTGTTCCAGACAACGGATGGATGACTTGCCCGGCATACCAGTCGCAACTGCCTGAGTATCATCCCTCGCATGATGCATTTCCAAAACCCCAGTTGTCTTTATTTGTTGAAACGGCTGCGCAGGAGATTCGCGATACCGATCTTCCCGCTTACAGCGATGGAACTGGCCATCTGGTCGGCCAACATTGAACGCCAATATTCGCCGGCGTTTCCTGTACCAAACATTCCGATATTGTCTGTCGGCAGCATAGCTTCGACAAAACTGCGCAGAAACACTGCTTCCAGTTGGACAAATGGATCCTTCCTGTTTAGGGTGGAAGAAGCTTTAGCCGGAGCAAGTCTCGCAAGTTCACTGGCAAATACCAGTCCTGATGCGGGTTGGAGCTTTGCCCCGGCGGTCGCCCGGCCGGCCGGAGCGTTCACAGAACTTTGGAAGGATACGCTGGATAGCGTTGCGGCCGCCACGGGAAACCTCACTTCTTTAGCAAGTTCAGGCTTACCGCAGCAAACTTGCCCAAGGCTGGTTTTCCCGGTGACGCCCGCCTTGAAATATATTCGAGGATTTCCAGTTCCGTCTGTTTGCGTGCTTTGGACTGGTCGAGTTTGGCCACCACTTCGGCAATCCGGTCTGCGGTCTTTTCAATGCGCAAGGCTTCGGCAGCCGCAGCATTTGCCTTGGCCGAATTTTCGGCTATCTCCTGATCCAGCCTAGAGCGAAAGTTCAACCAATTCTGCGGAAACAGTGGCCAGGCCGATGATGTTTGAAGATCGATACCATCAAGTTCGGACGCCGTGGCGGCGGCTGTGGCGCGCTTCAGATTGGCGCCAGCCTGGCGGGAGAGTTCGGCCTCGCGCAGCATTTCGAGCGCCTTTGTGAACCGCTTCAATCGCGTTCGTTTTTCCTTGCCACTCATTAGAACGGCTCGATGGTTTGCAGACCTTGACCTGCGAACGACAGGAACGCCGGCAGCACGAGATAGGCGACGATCAGACCGCCCAAAAGGATTGCCGGACTTGCGATGAAGTAAAGTTGCAGGTTGGGCGCAAGCTTGTTGAGAAGCGCGACAAACAGGTTGGCGACAAGGGAATAAGCAATGAACGGGCTGCTCAGACGCAAAAGTATGAGGAAGCTGTCGGTGAGGATGCCCGGCAAATCCGCCGCAACCGCATCAAAGACAAGGGAAGCGCCAACTGGCACAAGCTGGTAGGAGCCGATCAGGGCAATGATCACGTCATGATGAAAATCCGCAGCGAAAATGGCCAACAGGGCGGCGAAGGAGATGAGCGATGCTAGGGTCGGTTCCATGTCACTTTCGATGATGGACGGGGCAACAAGCGTATTAAACCCGATGACCGAAGATGCAGCCGTTGCGACAAAGCTGACGGCCAGCATGTAGAAGCGCACGCTCAAGCCCAGCACCGCTCCGATGACGGTCTCGAAAAACAGGATTTGCATCATACCTGCGGGTGACATTGCAGTAGTGTCCTGTAAATTAATCGGCAGGAAGGACATCAATGACGCGGTCAGCGCCAACACAAAGAGAATGCGGATCTGTTGCGGCACACGGGCGGAAGCAAATCCGGGCAGGAGCATGAAGCAGCCGGCTACACGTGCGAAAGCCACGATGGCCTCATTCAGCGTGGCGTCGGCCAGTCCGTTCACGACAGTGTGCCTATGACTTGCATGACAATACCGCGAGCGATTTCCGCATGGCTAAGTACAGGAAGGCCGGGAAACACCCTCTCGATGATCAAACGGACATAGGGGCGCGCGTCCTGCGCGGTGACGACGGCAAACGACATCCCGCCTTCAAGATGCCTTGTGACAATGCCCTGCGCCTCTTCGGCGAATTTTTCCAAGAGGCGCGGGTCCATGTCGAATTCCATGATTTCGCCCTTACCATCCTTCTTTAGGCTTTCGTGGAAGGCAAGATCCCACCTCGCGCCTAGCCGCAGTACATTGAGCACACCGGTTTGGGCTATGT